>JAOUDR010000028.1 GCA_029859185.1 Gemmatimonadota bacterium | reverse complement strand
GCGTACCCGCGGTTCGCAAACCACTGCGCCTCGGGGTCATAGCCCCAGACGTCGCGGTGCCACGGGCCCCCGTGCACGTTGAGGACGAGCGGGAGGAGTGGGAGCAGGGGGAGGGGTGGGAGTGTCAGGTAGCCTTCCAGCGGCAGGCCGTCGCGCGCGCTGAGCGCGATGGGGCGCATCTCCGCCAAGGTGTAGCCGGCAAGGTCGGGCCGCGTGTGGAAGAGGTAGGTGCCGCGCTGCGTCCCGCGGTCGTAGACCCAGTAGGACACCCCACCGGCATCCTGGGTGTAGGCAACGATCCAGCGATCGTCCGCGTGGGTGCGGTCCACGATGTCGAAATCACCCGGGTTCAGGGACCGTAGCGCGGCCACGTCGTCCGCGAGGTCCGCATCGAGCACACTCCACTCCTGACGGGCGCGGGTGAACGAGACGAGCTGGACTTCTCGCGTATCCGGATGCACGACCACCCCGCCGACGTCGTAGCGCGGGTCCTCTGCAACCACGCGGTGCGTGCCACTCACGAGGTCCATTCGCAGGAGACGAGTCGCGTTGACATCGCGCGAGTCGAGCAGGTACAGCGCGCGGCCATCAGCGGTAAACCCCAGGGGACCACTGGTGAGCGCATCGGCCGAGTTCCAGGTGATCAGGTCCTGCCAGGCGTCGTCATCGGTGTCCCGGAGTCGGAGCACTGATCCCCCGTCCGGCGTCATCGCCATGGCGCCGCGGACCACGAGGTCCCGATCGGCCACCCAACTCGCCACATCCCCGGGGTTCTTGGCCACCAGCGTCAGGGCATGGGTCCGAAGATCGACGTGATAGACGTCGTGCAACCGCTCGTCGTCCCGGTTCATTGCGAGCAGGAGCTCATGGGGACGGCGTTTGTCATGCGCCAGGAGCTGAACCTGCACCTTGGGGTAGGGGGTGAGATCCTCATCCGCCCCGGACGCCGGATCGACCTTGTGGAGCCGCCAGTTCTCGTCACCGCCGTCATCCTGGAGGTAGAGGATGTGACGGTTGTCGTGGGCCCAGGTGTAGAACCGTACGCCCCGATCGGTATCGCGGGTGACTGGCCGCATGGCGGTGCCATCAGACTGGCCCACCCAGACGTTGAGCACCCCGTCGAGGGGCGCCAAGTACGCCAGCCGGGACCCGTCGGGCGACAGCTCGGCGCTCGCCTTCTCGGGATTACCAAACAGGACGTCGCGCGGAATCAGCGGTGGGAGGTCGGCGTCGGACATGGGGGGGAAGATAGTGGCGGCAGCCGTTGGCCGTTTGCCGTTAGCCGTTAGCCGTTAGCCGTTGGCCGTTGGCCGTTGGCCGTTGGCCGTTGCCGTTAGCCACTAGCCGTTGGCCACCCTTCAGAGAGGGTGCCCGCTCGGCGGACCACCGTTCCGGACCGCTGCCCCCGGCTAACGGCCAACGGCTAACGGCTAACGTATCAACCGCGTCTCCGTCTCCCGATGAGGCCACCATAGGCGATCACGTTGATCACGATCACGGCGATACCGAGTGTGATCTGGACGCCGCGCGTGAGACCTGCGGGATAGACGAGGGGAATGATGTAATGTTCGATGAATCCGCCGGTGTAGCCCGCGCCACCCGCGGCCCGCCGCAGATCGTTCTCGAGTGGTGTGAGCGGGCAGATCCAGCCGGCGAACTCGATCAACGCACCCCACACGGCCACGGGGATGTGGATCCACGCGACGCGGCGCCACCGCCAGGTGACGAAGCCGCCCGCGACCACGAACGCCACGAACAGGAAGTGCAGTCCGACCAGGACGTCGGCCAGGATCCGCGCGGTCATGCGATCAGGGCGAGTAGCGGACCGTCACGCGCAGGCCATAGTGATCGGACACCGGGGGATCGTTGAGGCACAGGGACGGAGGCTCCGGTCCTAGCGCCAATCCGGACCCGCGGAGGAACACGTGGGTGAGCCGTCGTGCCGGCCGGTGCCAAGGGACGTAGCGCGCGAACGGGTTGTGTCGCGGGTCCATCGTGGCGATGCCCTCGCTCCGTCCATTTGCCACCTCGTGGAAGCCCGCCTGGAGCATTTCGACATGGCCGGTGGGGCCCCGCTCGCTGTGCTCGAACTCGAGGTCCCAATTCCAATCGCCGGCCAGGATGGTTGGCTGGTCAGGCGTGCTCACGGCACGCTGGAGCAGATGCCTGGTCTGGATGGTGCGCACGTGGGCATCGAGCGGCGTGTTGCCCGCGTAGAGATGGACATTACCCACGAGGAGATCGCCACTCGGCGTCGCGATCCGGGTCCACAGACAGCCCTTCCAGCCGATCCGCTCGTCCAGCTTCATCCCGCGAAACCGCCGGGCGCGCTGATAGCGAACGGTGTGCACCGGCCAGCGGGACAACGTGAGCAAGCCCCCCGCAGCGTCCATCGGCAGGAACCCGACCCAACGGCGCCGAGCCGCGAAGGCATCGGCGTGCATGTGCGGCAGGAGCCTGAGGATCTGGCGGCGCAGCCGAGGTCGGAACGCTTCCTGAATCAGGATGATGTCGGCGTCGAGGGTCGGGAGCCCCTCGAGCAGGCGGCGGTGACGGAGTCCCCGCTGGGTGCGGGGCAACCTGACCGGGAGGTCCCAGATGTTGATCGAGACCAGCCGGACCGTCAGCTCCGTCACGGTGCCGGGTCGCCGTCAGTCGTTCGGCGAACCACCGCGACGGCTGCCACATCGCCGGTCACGTTGACCACCGTCCGGAACATGTCCGGGATGCGGTCGATCCCGAGCAGCATGCCGATCCCGTCGAGGGGAACGCCAAGCGCCAGGAGCGCGGGTGGCAGGGTGACCACGCTCGCGCTCGGGACGGGAGCGATGGTGAGCGCCACGAGGAATGTGGCGAGCAGTGCGGCTGCGTAGGCGCCGGGCGAGATGGCGGCCCCGTAGAGGTGACCGAGGAAGATCACGGCACTGCCCTGGTAGAGTGCGCTACCCGAGCGGTTCACCGCGGCCGCGATCGGCAGGACGAAACTCGCGAGCGGGCGCGGCAGCTCCAGCCGGTCGGTGGCTTCGAAGAGCGCGGGAAGCGTCGCCACCGAACTGGTCGTCGTGAACGCGATGGCGGCGGGCTCGAGGGCGGCTCCGAGAAACCGACTGCCGGAGATCCGCGCCACCTTGACGACGATCGGCATGTAGACGAGCGCCGAGAACACGATCAGCCCGACGATGACCGCGATCACGAAGACGGCGAGACTCCGCAGGAGGCCGAGCCCGGCCTCGGCTGCGACCGGTGCGGCCAGCGCAAACACACCGACCGGTGCGGTCCACAGGATCCAGTGCACGAGTTTGATGAGCGCCGCCGTGACCGCATCGGCGAGCTCGATCAGCGAGTTGCGCCGCTCCGCGGGGAGTGTCGCGGTCGCCGCGGCGAAGAGGACGGTGAAGACGATGAGTGGCAGGAGGGCGCCGTCCGCCGCGGCCTGCACGGGGTTGTCCGGAATCAGCCGGATGAGGAAATCCAGCACACCCTCCGGCGGCGGGGTGGCGATGTCCACCGCCGCGGGCGCGATCGTGAGGTCGCCCGCCAGCGGCAGCGCCAGAGCCATGACCACCATGCCCGTGGTGATGGCGATCAGCGTCGTACCCCAGAGGAAAGCGAGGGTGTGCGCCCCGAGCTTCCCCAGGCGGCGCAGATCGCCCATCGTCGCGATGGCGCTGAACAGTGTGGTGCCTACGAGCGGGATCACCACCAGGCGTATCAACTTGACGAATGCCGTCCCGAGCGGGGCCACCGCGAGGGCGAAGTCATGCAGCGGCGTGACCCCGGCGGCACCAATCAGTCCGATGCCCAGTCCGCTCACGAGCCCCAGCGCGATGGCGACGTTCTTGGTCATGGGCTAGTTTCCGCGCTTCCACACGGGAGGTGCTGGTGGCTCACGCGCAGACCATGACGCCACGCTGGGCTCTGATCCTCGGCGCGTCGAGTGGGTTCGGCGAGGCCTGCGCACGCGCGCTCGCCGCGGCCGGGTACGACATAGCTGGCGTACACCTCGATCGCAAGGCGGGCCTGGAGCACGTCAAGGAAATCCAGGCCGAGATCGAACGCCATGGACGCCGACACCTGTTCTTCAACATGAACGCGGCGGACGAAGGCAAGCGGCGCGACGTCGTGGACGCCATGGTCGCGGAGATCGAGGCCAATGGCGGCACGGTGGCCGTGTTGATGCACTCGCTCGCGTTCGGCACGCTCAAGCCGTACGTGGCCGATGATGCGCTCACCAAGGCCAACATCGAGATGACGCTCGATGTGATGGCGCACTCGTTGGTGTACTGGGCACAGGATGTCGTGGGCCGGGGATTGATGGGGCAGGGCGCGCGTATCTTTGCGATGACCTCGTCCGGCTCGACGCGCGTGATCCCGTCGTACGGGGCCGTGTCGGCTGCCAAGAGCGCGCTCGAATCGCACATCCGCCAACTCGCCACGGAACTGGCCACGCGTGGGATCACCGCCAATGCGTTGCGGGGCGGGGTGACGGATACGCCGGCAGCCCGCAAGATCCCGGGCAGCGAGCGGCTCTTCACGGAGGGGGCCCGCCGGAATCCTCACGGCCGGCTCACGACGCCCGGAGACTTGGCCCGGGCCGTCGTGGCATTGAGCGCTCCCGGTGCGGATTGGATCACCGGGAACGTGATCAATGTGGATGGTGGGGAGGAGATCAGTGGCGGCTGACGCCACCCGTGGCTAGCCCGCCGCGCGGCGCAACTGGGCCAACTCGGCCTCGACTTGGGTCAGGCGTTCGATGATCTCGTCTTCCACGGGTCCGCTGGCCCCCACGGGGACTCCCCGCTGGGCAAAGAGCGTCTCAACGAGCGCGTCCGTGTAGCCGACGACGGCGTGGGTGATCCCCGAGTCCAGGATCCGGTTCAGACGGAGTACGGTGGTCATGGAGGCCCGGGCGGGCAGTGCGGCGATGAGTTCGGAGAGGCGTCGGATCAGCAGCTCGCGCAGGTGTTGGAGTTCTTCGACCACCTCTCCGGCCGCCAGTCCGCGCTCCGCGGCGGTCCGACCGTATCCTTCGGAGGCGAGGAGCCACAGTTCGAGCGCGGCGCGGCGCATGGGGCCAGCCGTCTCGATCAGAAGATCCACGAGGAGGCAGACCTGCCGCTCGAGCATCTCGGGCCGCACCGTGGCCGTCGTCCCGACGCGGGCGAGAATCCAACGCGTCCACTCCTGGACCAGTGTGTCCCGCTGGGTGGCGAGTGCGCGGCTGACCGCGAGAAGGGTGGGTTGGGACGGGCGCATCACGAGACCGATGATCTCCTCCGGGGTCGGTACGGTAGAGGGGCGACCGCGGAATCTAGACGACCGTGACCTGCGAGGTCAAAACATATCATGGCGACACCGAAGCAATCCACGTTCGAATTGACGGGCGCCGACGGCGACCCGCTCCGCGGCGATGTCCGTGCGGTAGCTGACGGCACGGCGCGTCCGGCGGTCGTCATCTGCCACGGCTTCAAGGGCTTCAAGGATTGGGGCTTCTTCCCGCACCTCGCCGACCGACTGGCTCGCGGGGGGGTGTCGGCCGTGTCGTTCAACTTCTCGGGGAGCGGCGTGGGCGCCGAGGGCGACCGGTTTACCGAGCCGGAGCGGTTCGGCCATGCGACCTTCGGCAACGATCTGCGCGATCTTGCCACGGTGGTTGCGGCGGTCGAGGACGGGGCGCTGCCTGGGCTCGGCGTCGCGCCCGCCGGAATCGGGCTGTTTGGCCACAGCCGCGGCGGGGGCGTGAGCGTCCTATACTCGGCGGAAAACGCGGGGATTCGATCGCTGGTGACGTGGTCGGCCATTGCCTCGGGGCGGCGGTGGGGTCCCGAGACCATCCGGCAGTGGCGCCGCGACGGAAAACTCGACGTCACGAACCAGCGGACCGGTGAGGTCCTTCCCCTCTTTCCCGACGTCCTCGACGAACTCGATGCCGATACGGAGGGCCGGCTCGACATCGAAGCGGCCGCGAACCGGGTGCGGGTCCCGTGGCTGATCGTGCACGGTGAGGCTGATGAGACCGTGTCGATTCGCGATGCGCAACAGCTCCACCACGCCAACGAGGAGCGAGCCGAGCTGATGATCGTCCGGCACGGCGCGCATACGTTCGGGGCGCGCCATCCGTGGGCCGGCACGATGCCGGAGCTCGATCAGGCGATGGATGCGACCGTGGGGTGGTTCCTGCGGACGCTGTTTTGAACGCGCGAAAACAGGTAGGGGCGACCCGCCGGGTCGCCCCTACCTGTTTTCAGCGTCGCGTGGAACTACAGTCCCGCTACGTACAATTCCCCGACGTCGCGGTACCGCGAACGAGACCCTGCCGTGTTCATGGCCGGTCGGCGCCGGCGCAGCAGGAACCCCGCCGCCGCGAAAGCGGCGAGGGCAATCAATC
Source organism: Gemmatimonadota bacterium (assembly GCA_029859185.1). GTDB lineage: Bacteria > Gemmatimonadota > Gemmatimonadetes > Gemmatimonadales > GWC2-71-9 > JAOTWJ01. The sequence goes on along the minus strand of JAOUDR010000028.1, from coordinate 6,103 downwards.
CGACACCAAAGTTGCGGATATGGACCTCTCCGAAAAGGGTGAACACCGAACTCCCACCTCTAAAATAAACCGGTACGCAACTCCTGTTCCCCTGCAATGAGTTCTCTCGATCTCGACCGGCTGCGCGCGGCCTTCGATGCGCGTCTCCCCACGCGGGTTCCGATTGTCCCACCCCTCCGGGAGGCGGCGGTAGCCTTGGTGCTCGTACCGGGCGACGATGGTGACGTCGCGCTCCTGTTCATCAAGCGCGCGGTGTACCCGGAAGACCCCTGGTCCGGGCAGATCGCGCTCCCCGGCGGGCGGCGCGATGGTGCCGACCCTGATCTGCTCACGACCGCCATCCGCGAGACGGTCGAAGAGACGGGCATCCAGCTCGAGCGCCAACATGTGATCGGCGAACTCGACGATCTCAGTCCCGTTTCGCCACATCTTCCGCCCATTGTGGTCCGTCCCTTCGTGTTCACCCTTCCGGCGATTCCGGAGACTCGGCTCAGCGATGAAGTGGCCGAGTCGCTCTGGGTGCCGCGGCGCCAGCTGCTTGACCGGCGCACCGAAGAACGCGTGATCGCACGGGACATGAGCCTCGTCATGCCGGGCTACCGGGTCGGTCGCCACTTCATCTGGGGTATGACCGAGCGTATCGTCACCCCATTCCTACAACTGACCCGTCAATAGCGCGTTACGCTGGCATCACTGGCGCGTATCGAGCTTGGTGACGAAATTAGGCTTGCCTAATAGATGATGTAGGAAGGCCTAATATTCATGCCCCAAAGTAGCGTTGGTCTGTCCCAGGCCACCGAGGATTATCTCAAAGCGATCTATGGACTTGCGGGCGATCAGGAGCGCGCGGTCCAGACCACGGACTTGGCTGGGGCGCTAGCGATTTCACCGGCCTCCGTGAGCGGCATGCTGCGTCGGCTCTCGAAGGACGGGCTCCTCTCCCACCTTCCCTATCGTGGCGTCCGACTGACGGCCACGGGCCGGCGATTGGCGCTCCGCGTCGTGCGGCGCCACCGGATCCTGGAGTGCTACCTCACCAACCGCCTGGGATATGACTGGAACGCGGTGCATGCGGAGGCCGAGCGCCTCGAGCACGCCGTGTCCGACGAGCTGGTCGAGCGCATGGCGCTCGTGCTGGGAGACCCGCCGTATGACCCGCACGGTGCGCCGATCCCAACGCGCGACGGGGAAATCGCGGTGCCATCCCTGATCCCACTGGCAGAGGTCCCTATCGGGACGCTCGCGGAACTGCGGATGGTGGACGACAAGGACGCCGAACGATTGCGCTACCTCACGTCGCTTGGCTTGGAGGTAGGGACGCGGTTCGAAGTCGTCGATCGTCAGCCGTTCGATGGTCCCGTGACGATCGGCCTCCCGGGCCGACCGCCGGTTGCCCTCGGCCTGGCGCTCGCCCGGACGCTCGGCTGCAGGATCCACGAGCCAGAACCCCGCTCACCGCCGGAGGACTCGTTGCCGGCGGGCGCGTGACGCCTGGAAGCGCCAGGCTGGGGGAAAGGACGCAGCGGTGCGGGTCAGCTCGTCCGGGATGCTCCCAACGCCTGCAGCATTGCCGCCAACCGACGGTCCCGCGCCTGCCGGATGGCGTCGGTTTGATCCGCGTAGGCCCGCTCGATAGCGGCAATCAACCGATGCTGATCCTGCGGATCCAGGTGATCCCAGGTTGCCAACTGACCCCAGATGACTTCGAAGCGCTGCAGCATTTGCTGCACGTGTCCGCCGGTGCCACGCCGTCCGGCGGCGAGGTGGTAGGAGAGATGGGGGCCGGCGGCCGCCCAGACGAGTCCCGGTCCGACGGATATCGCGCGGTCGAGATCGTCCACGTCGATCACGCCGTCGAGCACGAGTTGAATGGCCTCCCGCCACACGGCGGCGGCCATCCGCCCACCGATGTTACCGGGGACGGGTTTCTTGAGGGTTACCGGTATGCGGTCGAGGGCGCGCAGCCATCCCTTGGCGACCTCGATGAGCAGCTTGTCGGTATCGGGTCCGTTCAGGATCTCGACCAGCGGAATCAGCTCCGTTGGCTGTTGGGGGTGGGCCACCAGAACGCGGTCGGGCCGGCGGCAGCGGGCGGCGATATCCTGCGGGGTCAGCGTGGCCGATGAGGAGGTGATGATACGCGCCTTCGGTGCGGCTGTTTCGAGCGACTCGAACAGCTTCTGTTTGGCAATCAGGTCTTCGTGAATGGCCTCGATCACCCACTCCGCCTCACCGCACGCCTGGAGCAGGCTGCGGCCCTCGGTCAGGCTGGCAAGGCCCGCTTCGACCACATCGGTGTCGAGGCCCACCAGCACGGGAAGACCACGGGCACGCTCGACGATCTCGTCCCGCGCCGCGTGCAACACGGCGGAGTCGTTGTCGTAGATCGAGACCGGCCACCCGTGCGCCGCGCACAGGGTGGCCCAACCGCGCCCCACATCACCGGCGCCAACGACCGCTACGCGTACCTGACCACCGGCCATACTCGGTCCTCCCCAGTGGTGTGCCTGGTGTCCCCTCCACACCCGCCCATGTGCCGGTCCCGCACAGCCCGTGCCGGATCCGTCCGAGCCTGCGTCGATGGCATGCCGGTCGGGAGTGCTCTCCAATCTTCAGCGATGGCTCGGCGAAAGCCAGCACGGAGCCGTGGCGGGCCTCCCGGAGTCGGTCCCTGGCGAGCCACAGCACGTTCATCTAACCTTGACCCATGACGACACCGCCTGCCGAGCCAGCGGCCGCCTTCGCGACCCTCGTGGCCCGATTCGGGGAGGGCTGGGAGAAGGGGAACGCCGACGTGATGGCCGAGGTCTTCGCGGAGGACGCGGTTTTCCTGTCCGGTCCCTTCGAGACGCCGGTCCGTGGACGGACGGCGATTCGTGATTACTGGCGCGACGTGCCGCGTGAGCAGGCGGAAATCGCATTTCGGTATGGAGAGATCTTCGTGGTTGGCCCGTGGTTCGCGACCGAGTACAAGTGCACGTTCCGGCGCCGGCGGACCGGCGAAGCCGTGGTCGTGCGCGGGGCGCTCTTCTGCGAGACCTCCGGCGAACAGATCTCCGAAATGCGGTTGTACTGGGAGCGGTCGGTCCGGCGGAGTTAGGGCGTGGCGGTGTTGCGGGTGGGAACGCAGGGGTGGAACTACCCCGCCTGGGTGGGGCCGTTCTATCCGGCGGGTACCCGGGCGGCGGACATGCTGGGCCTGTACGCTCGAGCGTTCCCGACCGTCGAAATCGACTCCACGTTCTACGCGCCCCCGGCCGAGCCCGTGGTCCGCGCCTGGGCCGCTCGGGTGCCGGCGGACTTCGTGTTCGCGTTGAAGGTCCCGCAGGAGATCACCCACGAACGCCGACTCGTCGATGTGCGTGAGAGCCTGGATCGCTTCGTGTCCCGTGCCCGCCTCCTCGAGGATCGCCTCGGGCCGCTCCTGATCCAGATGCCGCCCGACTGGCCGCCCAGCGCGGACACGCGTGCCGTGCTTGCCGACTTCCTCGCCCAGCTTGCCACCGATCTCCGCTGGGCCATCGAGTTCCGTGATCCACGCTGGCTCGACGACGCCACGCTGGGACTGCTCCGGACGCACCGCACCAGCCTGGCACTGGTCGAGGGGCGCTGGGTAAAGCGGGAGCGCATGTTGGCGCTCGCGGCCGAGCCCACGGCCGACTTCGCGTACGTGCGGTGGATGGGCCCGGACCGGGCGCTGAGTGACTACTCGCACGTCCAGGTGCGGCGCGAACGGGAGTTGGCACTGTGGGGTGACGCCGTTGACGCGCTGCGGTCGCGGGTACGGGAGGTGTTCGGCTACTTCAACAACCACTTCCAGGGGCACTCGCCGGAGAGCGCGCGCACCATGCAGACACGCCTTGGCCTCCCGGTCGTCGATCCGGTTTCGTTGCGCCAACAGGGAGAGCTTTTCTGAACGTGCGAACCGAAGCGGCCGGGTTGGGCACGGCGTGTCTGGTGGTCGCGCTCCTCGCCGCGGCCACACACCCGGCAACCGCGCAGTCGCGTGACGTCATCCTCGGGACGACGACCTCCGTCCGCGACGCTGGCCTGCTCGATGTCCTGCTCCCACCATTCGAGCGGCGTAGTGGGTACACCGTGAAGGTGATCGCGGTGGGGAGTGGCCAGGCCATGGAACTTGGCCGGCGGGGCGAGGCGGATGTGCTGCTCCTGCACGATCCGGCCGGCGAGGAGCGGTTCGTGGCGGACGGTTACGGAGTGGCGCGGCACGCCCTCATGCACAACGAGTTCGTACTGGTTGGCCCGGCCGTCGATCCGGCGGCCGTGCGTGGCCTCGATGTCATCACCGCGTTCCGGCGGATGGCCGCCGCCGGGACGCGCTTCGTCTCGCGTGGAGACCGGTCCGGCACGCACGTGAAGGAGCTTGCATTATGGGCGCGTGCGGGCCGGACCCCTTCCGAGGCGTGGTACCGCGAGACCGGACAAGGCATGGGGGCCACGCTCGTTGTCGCGAGCGAGTTCGCGGCATATACGCTCACGGACGTCGCCACGTTCCTCGCGCACCGGCTCCCGCCGGCGCTGGAGATTCTGGTGCAGGGCGACTCGATCCTGCGGAATCCCTACCACGTGATCCGTGCCAACCCCGATCGGTTTCCGCACATCAACACGACCGGCGCGACCGCGCTGGCCGACTACCTGCTCTCGCCGGAGACGCAGCGGGTGATTGGGGAGTTCCGGCGGGCGGAGTTGGGGCGGGCGATCTTCGTACCTGACGGTACGACGGTAGGAGACGGTAGAGCACGGTAGAGCACGGTAGAGGGCGGTAGAAGACGGTAGAGGGGGCGGTACGGCGGGCGACCGCTTTGCCGGAGGGCACTGGGAGACGGAAGCCTCCCTTTCCGCCCCCTCTACCGTCCTCTACCGTCTCCTACCGTCTTGCTGTCGGTACTACGCTCCGACGATTCCCAACGCCGGCCTCCGCTCCCACGCCCCCCGCGTGAAGTCGGGCATTTCGACGGACTGGCCGCGGTTCCGGATCGACCGCTCGCTCATTTCGGACACGGACGACCACGCGGCGCCGTCGTAGACATCCAAATCGGTGGGGGTTCCGCCCCGCAGGCATTCGATGAGGCGAAAATCCTCGATGAAGTCCATGCCGCCGTGGCCGGCGCCCCGGGACCGCTCCTCGAGTGCGCGCCAGATGGGGTGCTCGAACTCCTCACGGTAGCTCATCAGCTCCTCCCAGCGATGGGCGGGGCTGCGGCCCTCGATGTGGATCTTCTGTTCCGGGTACTTCCGGACGAGTCCTCGCGTCCCCTGCAGCAGGATCTTCCGGCTGTAGGGTCGCGGTGAGTTCGTGTCGTGCGTGACGAGAATCGTCTGTCCGCGCGCGGTCCGGATGATGGTGTTCACGATGTCGCCGAGCGTGTACCCGCGCGTCGCTTCAGGACTGTCGGAACCGATGTGCTCGGCCGCCCAGCGGTTGAGGCCGCGGCCCGGCGAGGCCATCGAGACGAGGTAGTCGAACCGGTTGCCCCGGTTGATGTCGAACCACTGCGAAACCGGTCCGAGGCCGTGGGTCGGATACAGGTCACCGGTCCGTCGCACCGAGTGGTTGATCCGCCACCGGTTCTCGTAGAAGTCGGTGAGCTTGAGTTCCCGGAGGTCGTGCAGGTAGCCGCATTCCGCGTGCAGCAACTCGCCGAACATATCCTGCCGCACCATGTTCAGGATCATCATCTCCGTGCGGTCGTAGCAGCAGTTCTCCATCATCACGCAGTGACGCTTGGTCTGTTCCGCCGCCTCGACCAGCGCCCAGCACTCGTCGACGGTGACGCACATCGGCACCTCGGTCGCCGCGTGCTTGCCGGCATGCATCGCGGCGAGGCAGACCGGGGCATGCCACTCCCAGGGCGTGGCCGTGAAGACGAGGTCCACGTCGTCCCGGTCGCACAGCCGGCGGAAGTCGTCCGGGCCGTTGCTGTACCCGGCGGGCTTCGGCCCACCCTCTTTGGTCACCAGCGCCTGCATTCGCTCGACCTTGGCGGGGTTGATGTCGCAGATCGCGGTGATCGCCACGCCGTCGATCTTGAGGAAGTTCTCGACGTGGCTCGAACCCTGATGGCCCACGCCAACGAATCCG
>JAOUDR010000477.1 GCA_029859185.1 Gemmatimonadota bacterium | reverse complement strand
AAGTACGAGGCGGCCCTCGGCCCGGAAGCCTTTGCCGCAGCGATGCGCGTGCGCGACCGCCTCGTGGGCGCAAGCGGAGCGACGGGGCTGTACATGTGCCACGGATTCTGCGAGCTGGGCGCGGTCCTCTTCGACTCGGCGCTCGCGCAGGTGCGCGAGTTCCTCGTGTCCCACCCGCACGAGGTCGTGCTGCTGGTTCTCGAGGACTACGTGACGCCGCAGGACATCGCCGCGGCCGTCGGCAGCGCCGGCCTGACGCCGTACACGTACGCGGGTCCGCCGCACGGGCCGTTGCCGACGCTCCGGGAGATGATCGAGCGGGACCAGCGCCTGGTGATCATGGGCGAGAACCAGACCGGCGACATCCCCTGGTACCTACCGGCGTACGCGGTCATGCAGGAGACCCCCTATACGTTCCACGCCCCAGAGGACTTCTCCTGCAGTCGCAATCGCGGCGACCGCGAGAGTCCGATCTTCCTCATGAACCACTGGATCGAGAGCACGCCGGCGCCGCGCCCGAGCAGTGCCGAGATCGTGAATGCCGCGGACTTCGTGGTCGCACGGGCCCGGGAGTGCCGGCGCACGCGTGGCAAGCTGCCCAACGTGATCGCGGTGGATTTCGCCGCTACGGGAGACGTCGTGCGCGCCGCCGCGGTGCTGAACGGCGTCGCGCAGTGACGCCTGCCGCCCGTTCGACAGTGGGTATGTGCGGGAGTCGCCGGGGCCGGGCCGTCCCACACCCTCGCCGCTCTCCCGAGCCTGCGATGATCGGAGGGATCGCATGACGCGTGCACGGAGTCCTCGGGGGTGGCTGTGGTGGTGCGCCGCGGTACTTGGCGGAGTCGGACTGATCGTGCTGGTGCTCAGCCTGTTCATGGCGTACGTGGGCCGAGTCCTGGTGCACGACGATGCCTTCGCCGACCGGGTCACCAGGAGTCTCGAAGATCCGCGCGTCGCGGAATTCGTCGCTCTCCGCATCACCGATGTCGTCATCACGCAGCAGCCCGACCTCACGGCGCTCCGGCCGATCCTCGTCGTGGTGACGCGGGGCGTCGTGGGCTCGGCGCCATTCCGCGCCATGGTCCGGCCTGCGGTTCGGAGGGTCCACAGCGCGCTGCTGACCTCGACGGCCGAGAACATCCTGCTCGCCGTTCCCGACGTGGGCGTGCTCATTCGCGAGTCGCTCAAGTCGGTTGGCCCCGCGGCGGCGGATCGGGTCCCCGCGCGGCTGCAGCCCGTGCTGCAAATCGAAGGCGCGGCGCTGGCGGTGCAGGCCGCCGGGCGCGTGCTCGGCACGGTGAGCCGGCTGCGACCGTTCGGGCGCCTGGGGCTGCTCGCCGCCGTCATCTGCCTGGGGGTGGCGGTCGTCATCTCCCCCACCCGACGCGACACCCTACTGTCCACCGGCGTGGGCGTCGCCACGGTGGGTACGGTGCTCGCGCTGCTGGTCCCCGCCGGGCGCCTGCTCGTCGCGGTGACCATTCCGGACGCCAGCGCTGCCGGAGCCGCGGCCGGTCTGTGGGGTGCGTTCTTCAGCCCCCTGCGCGTCGCCGGCGTCATCGTGGCCGCGGTCGGCGTCGCCCTCGCGGTGGCGGCGCTGCCGAACGAACTGGTCGATCCGCGCGCCATGCGTGGCAATCTGTGGGATCTCGTCTCCCGCCCCCGGGAGCGGACACTGGAGGAGGCCGGGCGCGTGGCGGGCATCGGCCTCGCGGGCCTGGTCGCGCTGTTCTCGCCCGGCCTCGCGCTGTCGATCGCGATGGTCGTGAGTGGTGCGCTCCTGCTGCTGTTCGCGTTCGCCGAGGCTCGGCGGCTCATCCAGCCCCATCTGCCGGTCATCGTCCAAGGCGAGGACGAGCACGTTCGCGTGGCACCGGTGGCGTTGGTCGGGGTCCGGATCGTGGTCTTCCTCGCAGTGGGCGTGGGCCTCGCGGCCCTGCTGCTGCGCCTGCGGCCGCGGACCGAGGTCGTGGTGGTGGCGAGCGGCGGGGCGTGCAACGGCGCGGTCGACCTCTGTGAGCGGCCGCTCAACCAGGTCGTGTTCCCCGGAGCCCACAACGCGATGGGGTCGGCGATGAACCCGGCGTGGCTTTTCCCCAACCAGGACCTCGACATCCCTCGTCTGCTCGGCCGGGGTGTGCGGGCGTTCCTGCTCGATCCGTACCTCGGCAACCGGCTGGGTGACCAAGTGAAGACGGACTTCGCCGCCGTGCCGCACGCCAATCGCAAGATCGCCGAGGTCATCGGCCCGGACGCGTGGGCGGCGGGCATGCGGGTGCGTGAGCAGCTGGTCGGCGAGCCGGGCACGAGTGACATCTATCTCTGTCACGGGTTCTGCGAATTGGGCGCGGTCCGCCTGGTGCCGGTGCTGCGCACGTTCGTGGAGTTCCTCGTCACGCATCCGGGCGAGGTCATCATCCTCGACTTCGAGGACTACGCGCCGCCGGCAGCCATCGCGAGCGCATTCGAGGAGAGCGGGCTGATCGCGTACGTGTATCAGGGTCCCATGGGCCCGACGTGGCCCACGCTCGGGGAGATGGTGGCGAGCGGTGGGCGGGTCGTCGTGCTCGGCGAGTACGACGTCACCGGCGTGCCGTGGATGCACATGGCGTGGGAGGGACTGATGGCGGAGACGCCCTACACCTTCCCCACCCAGGAGGACTTCTCCTGCCGGCCAAATCGCGGGACCCCGCGGGGCGGGCTGTTCCTCATCAACCACTGGATCGAGACGACCCCCACGCCGAAGCCGAGCAACGCGCAGATCGTCAACCAGCAGGACGTGATCGTGCGGCGCGCGCGGCAGTGCCAGCGCGAGCGAGGGATGGTCCCGAACATCATCGCCGTGGACTTCGCCGGAATCGGGGACGTGGTGGGGGCGGCGCGTCGGCTGAATGGGCTGGAGGCGCAGTAGGGGCAGAAGCGGGAGGAGTGCGCATTCTGCCCCTCTGCATCTCTGCCCTCCTGCAGCGAGCGCCAACCGCCGTTGTTCCGGATCCGACGGGGGCGTACATGCGACGGCACATACCGTCGTCCAGAGGCCCCACAGCGACCACCGCCCGATTACCGGGCTCCGTA
>JAOUDR010000478.1 GCA_029859185.1 Gemmatimonadota bacterium | reverse complement strand
CCGCGATCTGGTCGGATCGGGGCGCATCAAGTCTAGGGGGCGGGCCTGGTGGTGGGTGGTTGACGCGGCACGGTTCGGACCACCTCAAGGCGATCTTTCGGTAAGACCGAAACGCGCGCGCAAGGAGCTGTTGGCGCAGGTGTTCCTGCACGACCGGCTGCCGGCATCGTGGCGCCCGACCCGCTGAACGCTGGATCCTCGAGCCCGGGCGCGGCTGCGGGGATCGCGCTGCCTCGATGTCGGTTCCCGTCATGCCACCTCGTCGGAGATCGACGCGTCACCGGGGCGGTCAGCGGTTCGAGCGCGCACCAGCCGTACGCCGGTCGCAAACAGCCACACGAGCCAAGCGGCGAGGCCCGGCAACCCCACGAACAACAGCGCCGAACCGTCCGCGATCGCGAGGCTGGCCGCCCCGGCGACGAGAAGCAGGCCACCCCCGGCCACGCCGAGCAGACGCTGCCACGGCGGTGTCAGCCCGGCCGCATGCGCCGCCAGCGCTGCGCCGATGAAGGTGGTGCCGAGCGCCGGTAGTGCCAGCGCGAACGCTGCTGCATGCAACTGCCAGGCGAGCTCAAACACCGGGCTCGGCTCGGCGAGCCCGTCGGCGGACAGCACGACTCCGATCCACAGAACGGCGTAGAGCGCGAAGACCGCCGAAAGAGTGGCGCCCGCGGCCACCGCGAGGCGCGACCAGGCCACGCCCGCACCCCCGCGGCGCCCGACGAGCCCGTGGAGACCGATCAAGAACCCGAGGAGCAGCGGCAGGTGCAGCGCCTCCTGGCCAACCGCGATCGCGACTACGACTCGGTTCTGCTGGTGCCAGGCGAGCACGTCCTGGATCGGGTCTCCGTAGCCTGGCGCATCGGCCCAGCCAAACATCGCGTTCTGGATCACCATCGACGCTGCCAACGCGATCGCCGCCACGCCCACGGCCCGCTCTCGGAGCGCTCGGGTCGGGGTAGGCCCCGTCGTTGCCCCGGCCGCGCTCGCGGACTTTCGCGGTGATCTCATCTCTTACTCCTACGTTGCGGTCGGATGATCGGTGACTCCACGTTCGCTGGCTTCGACCACGGGCGAATCGGCTTGAAGGCTCGTGTTCGTCCGGCCGATGGAACGGTCTGTCTCTCGTGCTTTTGGCTGAGACGCACGTGTCTGCTGTAGACCGCACCTAGCGCCACTATGACGTAGTCGCATGAGCGCCGGCCGCTTCCGGGATTGCGCTGCTCGACGCGAGTTCTGAGTCGCGACCGACCGTGCACTCCGCGGAAGCCATGACACCGTCGACTGTGGTCGTACCGAACGAGTTGGAGCAACCACTCCCAGGACCGGTCGGAGCGGCACGGCCACACTTGCGGATTCTTGGGAACCCACTTCCACGACGTGCGGACTTCCTCGCGGGAAACCGGCTGGACCCTGCCGCGATCGGTGGTGATCGGGTTGGATCTCAAAGGAGCTGCGTGTGAGGATCGACGCGATGCTGACCGGGCCGGGACGCGCGTCTGACAGTGAGGGGCTGGGGATGGACGAAGCACTGGCAACCGCGATCGGGGTCGAGGGGTACACATACCTGTATCCGCTGCTCCTTATGGACGTCACGCGCGCGCAGGCCACCAACGTCGTCCATCCCGGCGATCTGCCCTTCCGCGGTCCTGCTGGGGCCTTCGTCCATGCCCGACAGTTCCCGGAGGCGGACTTCCGCGACGTGGTGCGACCCAACTTCGACACGCTGTACTCGGCGGCGTGGATCGACCTCAGCAAAGAGCCGGCCGTGCTGTCGGTGCCTGACCCGGGCGACCTGTACTACCTGTTACCGATGTACAACATGTTCGGTGAGGTGTTCGCCTCGCCGGGCTCCCGCACGATGGGGGCCGGGGCTCAGACGATCCTGCTGACTGGCCCGGACTGGTCCGGTGCGGTGCCATCGGGCATGACGCATGTGCCCAGCAACCACCGCACGGTCTGGATCATCGGCCGCACCCAGGCCTCGGTGGCGACCTACGGGCAGGTGCATGCCTTTCAGGACGGGCTGGCACTGACCCGGTTATCGGACTGGGAGGCTGGACACACCTCGACGGTCACCGGGATCAAGGATCCGTCGATCGACGACACGACTCCGCCGCTGCGGACAGTCTTTGTGATGGAAGCAGCGGCGTTCTTCGGGCGGGCGGCAGACCTTCTCGAGGCGTATCCGGGGTACGTGTACGACCGTTCGATCCAGTTGCGCCTCGAACGGGTGGGCTTCGTCGCCGGTCAGCCCTTCGACCTGAGCGCCCAGCCCTTGGAGGTCCAGCAGGGGCTCGGCTCCGCCGTACCGATCGCACAGGCACGCATCACCGCCCGCCAGGCCAGCCTGGGAACCGCCGTCAACGGATGGCGCGTGACGGCGGAGAACATGGGCAGCTACGGGCAGGACTACCTGCAGCGTGCGGTCGTGGAGCTCATCGGGCTGGGGGCCAACCTTCCCGAGGATGCGATCTACCCCGTGACGTTCGTCGACTCCGACGGCGAGCCGTACGACGGCTCCCACGACTACGTCCTGCACTTCGACGCCGATGCCCTTCCGCCAGCAAACGCGTTCTGGTCCCTCACCCTGTACGACGGAGAGGGCTTCCAGGTGCCCAACGCCATCAACCGGTTCGCTCTTGGCAACCGTGATCCGCTGCCGTACAACCCCGACGGGTCGCTGGACCTGCTCATCCAGCACGCAGCACCCGGGGCGGACAGTGAGGGTCGTTGGCTGCCAGCGCCGAAGGGGGCGTTCAACCTGTGTCTGCGCCTCTATGATCCCAGGCCATCAGCCCTGGACGGGTCGTGGGTTCCGCCAGCGGTGCGCAAGGCCTGAGCCGATCGTCCAGGCGTTGCCGGCTTGGGTCGCAACCAGCCCTCTGCAGCCGACGGGTGCGCCAGCAGGGCGGCGGGAGTGAGACGGCACGGAGTCTGACTCCGGCGACCGTTTCGCCTCGACGCCCGGCCGGCCGAGAACCGGCCGGGCACGGGGGCCTGAGGGGTTTCACGCAACACCTACGAGGGCTACGGGGCGGGACGTGCGGAATCCCCTGTGGGAGAGACCCAGGC
>JAOUDR010000476.1 GCA_029859185.1 Gemmatimonadota bacterium | reverse complement strand
TCCCGGGCACCACCACGTCCATCCCGTAGCGGGCTCGGCCGGTGACCTTGGCCCGGGTATCCACCCCGGCGACGTCGGTCCCGATCAGCCGGAACTCCGACGCCTCCTTGAGGCGCGGGCTCTCGGGCACCGGAACCAGGGCGGCGCGATGGACGAGGTCGCCGTAGCCAAACCGCCGGCCGCTTGCCTGGTGCTCCACCGCGCCATTCCGGGCCCGGCATTCGTCCGGGGAGACGCTCCAGCGTTGCGCGGCCGCGGCCACCAGCATCTCGCGAGCCTGCGCGCCCGCCTTGCGGAGCGGCTCCCACAGCGACGAGACGCTGCTCGATCCGCCGGTGCCCATGTTACCGTAGCGCGGATGGGCATCGGCCTGGATCACGCGCACCTTGCTCCAGTCGGCCTCGAGTTCCTCGGCCAGGATCATCGGAAGTGCGGTCCGGACACCCTGTCCCATGTCGGACTTGCTGACCCAGACCGAGACCATCCCGTCCGGAGTGATCTCGACGAAGGCATTCGGCGCGAGGCCGGAGCCGCGGGCCGCGGATCGGGCGGCAGGGCGCTGGACCGGAAGCGCGGTGACGGCGATGGCGAAGCCGCCGGTGGCGATGAACTCGCGGCGGTTGAGTGAGGTGGTCATGGCTCAGCCCTCTCCGGCCGCGGCGTGGATGGCGGCGCGGATCCGGTTGTAGGTGCCGCAGCGGCAGATATTCCCGGCCATCGCCTGCTCGATTTCAGCGTCGGTCGGCTTGGGTGTCCTGGCGAGCAGCGCCGCGGCCTGCATGATCTGCCCCGACTGGCAGTACCCGCATTGCGGCACCTCACCGGCCATCCACGCCTGCTGAACCGGATGGCTGCCGTCCGCGGAAAGTCCTTCAATGGTCGTGATCTTCTTCCCCTCGGCCGCCGCGACCGGTACGCTGCAGGAGCGGACCGCCTCGCCATCGAGGTGGACGGTGCACGCCCCGCACTGCGCGATGCCGCACCCGAACTTGGTGCCGGTGAGGCCGAGGATGTCCCGGATCACCCAGAGGAGAGGGGTGTCGGCCGGGACATCGACTTCGTGGGACTTGCCGTTGACCAGGAGTCGTGCCGCCATCGTGCCACCTCAGGCGAGAGAATGACGTGGGGGAATGACACAAACTGGAGCATCCCGGCACTCCCGGCAACCCGTTCCAGCCGCGGAAAGCCGAGAGGGCACCCACCGGATGCCCTCTCTCAGACCGACCGTCCGCCGGACCGCCCTCCCCTCACCCCAGCGGCAGCTTCCGCACCCGCTTCCCGGTCAGTTGGAACAGCGCATTGGCCACCGCCGGAGCGAGTGGCGGCACGCCCGGCTCCCCCACGCCGGTCGGTGCGGCGTCCGAGGGCACAATATGTACTTCCACCCGCGGCATCTGGTCGATCTTCAGCACGTGGTAGCGATCGAAGTTCCCCTGATCCACCATCCCGTCAGTCAACGTGATCTCATCGGCGAGCGCCGCCGACAGCGCGAACGCGATCCCACCCTCCATCTGCGCGGCAATGACATCCGGGTTGATGGCGACGCCGCAGTCCACCGCGCAGGTGACCCGGTGCACGCGCGGCTCGCCGCCATCGAGTGACACTTCCGCCACCTCGGCCACAAAGGTGTTGAACGACTGGTGCACCGCGATGCCGCGGGCTCGTCCCGCCGGAAGCGGGCTGCCCCAGCCCGATTTCTCGGCGGCAAGTTCGAGCACGGCCAGGTGGCGCGGTGACTTCGCGAAGTGGGCCCGGCGGAACTCTACCGGATCGCGGCCCGCGAGCGCTGCCAGGTCGTCGACCATGGTTTCCATGACGAATGCCGTGTGGGTGTGTCCCACCGATCTCCACCACAGGACCGGCACCGGGAGCTCCGTCGTGTGCAGCTCCACCCGGACGCTGGGGACCGGGTACACCATGTCGACAATCCCCTCGACCGACGTCGGGTCGATGCCGTTCTGGATCATGCCCTCGAACGGACTCCCCTTCATGATCGACTGTCCCACGACGGAGTGGCGCCAGCCGCTCAACTGCCCCGCCCCATCCACGGACGCCGTGACCGCGTGCACGTACATTGGACGGAAGTAGCCGGCCCGCGTGTCGTCCTCGCGGGTCCAGATCAGCTTCACCGGTGCTGCGCCCTTGATCGCCTGGGCAATGCTGACGGCCTCATGCAGATAATCGGCCTTCGGGCTGGCGCGCCGCCCGAAGCTGCCGCCAGCGTACAGCATGTTGAGCTTCACCTGCTCCGGCTTCAGTCCGGTGGCGCCGGCCAGGCTCATCTGGTCCCCGGTCTGGAGCTGCTCACCGTTCCAGATCTCGCAGCTGTCCGCGCTGAGGCGCACCACGCAGTCCATCGGCTCCATGGCGGCGTGCGCCAGGTACGGAAACTCGTACACCGCTTCCACCGACTTGCCGCGGCGGATGGCGGCGTCCGCGTCGCCCTCGGAGCGCGCGACGGCCCCTTTCCGTCCCGCGAGCGACCGGTACTCCGCGAACAGCTCGGCGCTGCTCTTGCGGAATGCCCCGCTCTGATCCCATTCGACCTTCAGCGCGTCACGGCCCTTGTAGGCCGCCCAGAATCCGTCCGCCAGGACCGCAACCCCGGCCGGGATCTGCACCACGTCCTTCACCCCAGGGACCTGGCGGGCCGCGGTGGCGTCGAACCCCTTCACCGTCGCACCGAAGCGCGGTGGATGCGCCACGACGGCAGTGAGCATTCCGGGGAGCGAGAAGTCCTGGGTGAAGATCGCCTTGCCGGTCGTCTTGTCCCGCGCATCGACCCGTGGAACCGCCTTGCCGATGAGCCGGAATTCCCGCGGCTCCTTGAGCCGGACATCGGCCGGCACCGGCAGCACTGCAGCGGCCGCCACCAGCGCACCGTAGGGCACTCGCTTCTTCGACGCAGGGTCGGTGACCACGCCGTTCTCGGTGGTAAGCGTGGCGGCATCCACCCCCCACTTCGCGGCGGCCGCCGCCACCAGCATCGCCCGCGCGGCCGCGCCCGCTTTGCGGCACTGCTCCCACGAGTTGGCCATGGAGGAGCTGCCGCCGGTGGCCTGGAACGGTCCGAAGAGGGTGTTGTTGT
>JAOUDR010000475.1 GCA_029859185.1 Gemmatimonadota bacterium | reverse complement strand
CATCGACGCCTCCATTCGGCGGCGACCGGCCACGAGTCCGCGGCGTTCCTGGGCGCCGGGCGGCGCCGGTCCCCACGCGAGGCGGGGAGAATCGATTCCGGTCCCCCCTCCCACAGGGTCAGGACCAGTTCCCGGTGCCACTCTCCAACGGGAAAACCGAGTGCACCACACCGGTATCATAACATGAAGGCGTGGCACTAAGATTATGCTGAAAAGAGGGTGAATCGCCCCCTGATCACCCGCGTGTTCGCGCCGCGTGCGCCTCGAAGGAGCCCACGTCCTGAGACCGCCTGGAACTCCGAGTTGTTTGCTCCGGTTGCGACCCACGCCCCACCACCGGGTCTCTGGCGGCGCGAGGCACGGCTCCGGCCTTGGCGCGCCCTCCCAGCGCGGAGTGCCGTGCGTGGCGCCAGGGGGGCTGCAGCGTCGGCCGGACGATCAGGCTCTCGGGTCCCGGAGCGCCAGGTGAAGGCCAAGCCGCCGACGTTCTTCGCATCCGCCGCGTCGTTCCGCCAATGGCTCGCCCGCCACCACGCGGGTGCCACCGAGCTGTGGGTGGGCTTCTACAAGAAGGACTCGGGCAAGGGCGGCATCACCTACCCGGAAGCGCTGGATGAGGCACTCTGCTACGGTTGGATCGACGGCATCCGGAAGCGGGTGAACGCCACGAGCTACACGATCCGCTTCACCCCGCGGAAGGCCACCAGCAACTGGAGCGCGGTGAACGTCAGGCACGCGACCCGGCTCATCGAGACTCGCCGGATGCGATCTCCCGGCCTGGCCGCGTTCGAGGCGCGGGAGGGGGACAAGGCTGGATACTCGCATGAGGAGCGCCCGGCCCGGCTCGCTCCCGCGCTCGCCAAGCGGTTCCGCGCGGCGCACGCAGCCTGGGCCTTCTTCCAGGCCCAGCCGCCGGGCTACCGCCGGACGGCGACCTTCTGGGTGATGAGCGCTAAGCGCGACGAGACGCGCGAGCGCCGCCTGACATCCCTGATCGCCTGCTCCGCCAAGGGGCAGCGGATTCCATTGCTCGCGCCGCCGTCATGACAACAAAGCGGGGAATACGGCTGCACCCGTCCTGCCGCCTCGTGCCGCGCAGCAACGGGTGGCTCCTCTGATCCCTAGCGCCAGGAGGGCACGACGACGTCGAGCCAGCCGTGCCCGTTGGGAACGAGGAGCCGGCCGTTGCGTGGGTCGACCGCCAGGCGGCACGGAGAGCCGCCGAGGTAGACGGCCTGGATTGGAATCGCGTCCGGGAAGCTGAGAATGTAGATCGTGCCCGAGCCAATCGCGTAGAACTCCGTTTCGGCGGCGCCCAGGCCAAGACCGCAGATCCCGCCGCTCGTAACGCGCCGCGTCCGTACCCCTGTCACGAGGTCGTAGCGGTCCATCCCCTTGTAGTATCCCACGATCGCCGTGCGGGTCGATCGCGCGGCAGCGACGCTCGCAGGCTGGTGCCCCGCCTCGAATACCACACGTGACGTGTAGTCGAGGGCGTTGAAGGCGAGGAGCCAGTTGCCTGAGTCGGGCGGCGGGAGTGAATAGGTTGCGAGTAGTACCATCCCGCCCAGCACATCGAGTGCGATGGGTGCGGCCCCCCCGGTGGGAGCGGAATCCACGACGTCGCCCGCGGGCAGGAGCATTCGGAACATCCCGTCGGACTGCGTGACGACGTGCAGACTCGCGCGGGCCTCGTCCAGCACGAACGCGACCGGCGCCCCCGGCACGGCCATCCGATACCGCTCGGTCATCGTGACCGGATCGATCACCACGATCGCCTCCCCGCGCGTGACCCCGGCGTAGAGGGTCGTGCCCGCGCTGTCCAGGGCGATGGGAACCGGTTCGTCGGGGAGTGCGATCGTGGCCTGGATCGAGTAGTCATCGGGATCCAGTCGTACGACCTGGCCGGGATCCCGCAGGCTGACGTACGCGACCCCGGCATCGTCCACCACGACATCCCAGGGCTTCCCGGGGAGCGTCATGTGGACCAGCAAGGCGGTGTCGAGGCCCACCTCCACCGGGATCCGGCGCTGTAGTTCCGGCCACCCGTCGGCTATGGTCACCGTGAGCGTGGTGCTTCCCGGCCGGTATGGCACCACATGCCAATCCGGACCGCTGGCACCGACGACATCGGCGTCCTTCGCCCGGAACCGGACGGGGACGGTCACCGTATCGCCGAACCAGTCGAGCCCCCACGCGCGCAGGTCCACCCGGCCGCCCATGCGGACGAACACGCTCTCGGGCTCGACGGCCAGACCGGTCAGGACGACCTGTACTTCCACCGTGGCGACGGCGGTGTCTCCCTCCGGTGTTGTCGCGAGGACCCCGGTCGTTCCAGCGTGGCCACTGGCGGTGACCCGACCGGTGGAGTCCACCGTGGCGATGCTGGTATCTGTCGAGGAAAACCGGACCTGCTCCGGAGCAATCGCGAGCCCCGTGTCATCGAACGGGACCACAAACCGGCTCGATCCTTGTGGAATCCGCAGCGAGTTGGGCGAGAGGGAGGAGAGCACTGGCGGCGCCGGCCCACTGTCGCCACAGGCCAGCACGACGCCGACAACGGCGAGTGCCGCCAGGGACCACCGTGTGTGAGGCACGACCCCGACCCTCCTCCCACCTCCCTACACGATCATCTAGTACTCGCTCCCTACACGATCAATCTAGTACTCGCAGACCGCCCCCCTGAACCCACCGCCGTCACGCGCCGCAACCGGCGGACCGCTGCGCGGCCACACGTTGTCCGAGGGCTCACGATCCGGGAAGCGGCAATACGGATCGAAGATGATCCTCTCGATCTTCCGCGCGCCGAACTGGAGATTCGCGACAAACGTGCGGCTCCCCGCGAACCAGACGTCCACCGGGTACGTCACGAGCGCCGTGACGCTGTCGGTCATCCGGGCGTTGGCCATCGGCTGGATAGCCGGGCCGGTGGCGGCGAACCGCACCTGGAGCACCACGGGCGACGGCATCTGCCCGTCCTGCCGCACCGTCACCGCAGTCTGCGCGCCCGTGGTCCGCACGTCCTGGATCGCGCCATCCACCGCGTCGGTCGTGAACAGCCAGGAGTACCAGAACCAGCCCAGGTCCTGGCCC
>JAOUDR010000474.1 GCA_029859185.1 Gemmatimonadota bacterium | reverse complement strand
TGTTGCGCGGGATCGCGGAGACCGGCGACACGGCGGCAGGGTTCACCTGGCTGCGCCGGCTTGACGCGCAGACACGCGAATACGCCATCAATCCCGCGTTGCTGCACCAGAAGCTCGTGCGGCAGGAAGGCGTCCTGTCGCTCTGGGATCTGCCGGACGTGCTGACGGAACGCGCCAAAGGCCAGCCCTTCGCGTTCACCCTGCCCACCAGCGGCACGCCGGTGATCGAGGACGCGGTGGCGCTGATTCGCGGCGCGCCCAACCCGGACGCCGCCCGCCGGTTCATCGACTGGGTGGGGTCGGTGGAAGCGCAGTTGATGGCGGCGCGAGAGGTCTGGCGCCTGCCGGCCCGCGTGGATCTACCGGAGGACTCGCTGCCCGCGTGGGCCCGCGAGGTGCGGGCGGGCCTCGTGGTGGAGCCGATGGACTGGGAGCGGCTCGCCCGCGATGGCGACGAGTGGATGATGTGGTGGGACCGGCACGTGCGCGGGCGGGGCGCGGGCCGGTGAGCGATCAGCCGTTCCTCGAGCTGCGGGACGTCACCAAGCGTTTCCCGGGGCACGCGGCCGTCCAGGATCTCTCACTCGCCGTTCCGCGGGGACAGCTCCTGGCCCTCCTCGGCCCCAGCGGGAGCGGGAAGACCACGACGCTCCGCCTGCTCGCCGGGTTCGAGCGCCCCGACCGTGGCGCGGTCATCGTTGGCGGGGTCGACGTTACCGCGCTGCCGCCCGCTGCCCGGCATATCGGCATGGTGTTCCAGCACTACGCGCTGTTCCCGCACTTGAGCGTCGGGGAGAACGTGGCGTTTGGGATCCCGCGCGGCCCGGGCCGTACCGCGCGGGTGCGCCAGCTCCTGGCGCTGGTTGACCTCGCCGGGTTCGAGCACCGACGGATCGATGCCCTGTCGGGTGGGCAGCAGCAGCGGGTGGCGCTCGCGCGGGCGCTCGGACCGGATCCCAAGCTGCTGCTACTGGACGAGCCGCTCTCGAACCTCGACCCGGCCCTGCGAGAGCGCACGCGGCGGGAGTTGCGTGCCGCGCTCGAGGCGGTGGGGGTGACCACGGTGCTCGTCACGCACGAGCAGGACGAGGCGTTCGCGTTGGGTGACGTCGTGGCCGTGCTGCGTGACGGTCGCATGGAGCAGTTCGGCAGCGCGCCGGACCTCTACGAGCGCCCCGTCACGCACTTCGTGGCGACGTTCGTAGGGCGGGCCGCCACCGTCGCCGGCACGCTCGTCGCCGCCGATCGCGCCCGCGTGAGCGATGGGGTCGAGTGGCCGGTCCGCGTGCCGCAAGCGGTCGCGCCCGGACGCGCGGTCCGCGTCGTGGTGCGTCCGGAGGCGTTGCGTTTGGGCGGGGAAGGGGGCATCGCGGGGACAGTGCGCGCGCGGCGGTACCTGGGTGGACGGGCGCTCTTCTCGGTAGCGACACCGCTCGGCGTGCTCGAAGTCGAGGGGGCTGTGGATGCGGTGGAGGTCGGCGCGGAGGTCCACGTGACCGCCGTGCGTGCCCACGCGTTCCCCGCCGAGGACTAGGTGAAACGCCGGCCGCTCGGTCTGGCGCTCGCGATCGGCCTCGCCTGGCTAGTGGCGTATCCGTTGCTGCTGGTGGCGCTCGACGCGTTCCGCGCAGATGGAGCCTGGAGTCTCGCCAACTTCGGCGGCTTCGTGCGCGACCCGCGCGAGTGGGAAGCACTGTGGGGCAGCCTGTGGATTTCGGTTGCGAGCGTCATCCTGGCCGCCGCGATCGGGATCCCGCTCGCGTTCGTGTTCGAGCGATTCGACTTCCCCGGGCGGCGCGTGCTCGGGGGGCTCGTGGCGCTGCCGGCGGTGCTTCCGCCGCTCGTGGGCGTCATTGCCTTCCTGTTCCTGTACGGAGAGAGCGGCATCATTCCGCGCCTCATCGCGGCGGCGCTGGCGCTCCCGGAGTCGCCGTGGCGGCTGCGCGGCGCGGGCGCCATCCTGCTCGTGCACGCCTACTCGATGTACGTCTACTTCTACCTGTTCACGCGGGCCGGCCTCGCGCGGGTGGATGCGTCGATGACCGAGGCCGCGGCCTCGCTCGGCGCGGGCCGGTGGCGCACGCTGCGGGCGGTGGTGCTGCCGCTCGTCCGCCCGCAGATCGCGGCCGCGGCGCTGCTCACGTTCATGACCGCCCTGGGGTCGTTCAGCGCCCCCTACATCTTTGGCGGCGGCTTCCGGGTCATGCCCACCCAGATCCTCGCCACCAAGCTCAACGGCAATCTCGGCCTCGCGATGGTCGAGACGACGGCGCTTGCGGTCCTCGCCCTTACGGCCCTGGCGCTGCTCCGCCGGACGCAGGGCCGCGGTGGCATCGCCATCACCGCCAAGGGCGCGGCACCCGGCGTCCGCGTCCTCCGGAGCCCACTCGGTCGGGCGGCGGCCGCCACGCTCGGGTGGGGGTTTGCCGTCCTGCTGCTGCTGCCGCACGCGACGCTCATCCTGGTGTCGCTGGTGCCGCTCGGGACCTGGACGACCCAGCTCTTCCCCACCGCGTACACGCTGGGGAATTTCGCGGCGCTCGCCCAGGAACCCGAGCGCCTGCGTCCACTCGTGAATTCGCTGTGGATGGCGGCCGTGGCCACGGTTGGCGCGCTGGCGTTGGCGTTGTGGGCCGGGCGCGAGGTGGTGCAGCGCCGGGCCCGGCTGGCGCGCCCGCTCGAGGTGCTCGTGCACCTGCCCTGGGCGGTCCCGGGGACCGTCCTCGCGATCGCGTTGGCCACGACGTTCAGCGTGCGGGCGCCGTGGATGGGACGCTGGCTGCTCGTGGGCACCGCCCTGATCCTGCCCCTGGCGTACCTGATCCGGAACCTCCCGGTGGCCGCGGGCACCGTGCTGCCCGGGTTCCGGCAACTCGATCCCAGCCTCGACGAAGCCGCCGCGTCCCTCGGTGCGGGGCGGTGGCGCAGGCTCCTGCGCGTCACGTTCCCGCTGCTCCGACCGGCGCTGCTCGCCGGCGGGGCGCTTGCCTTTGCCACGGCGGTCGGTGACTTCGTGACGTCCATCGTGCTCTACACCTACGACACCCGACCGATCTCCATCGAGATCCTCGGCGCGCTGCGCCAGTTCGACATCGGCGTC
>JAOUDR010000473.1 GCA_029859185.1 Gemmatimonadota bacterium | reverse complement strand
TCCGGCCGTGGTCCCGCTGATGGTTATCTGCGGCTGCGTGTCGGTCCCGGCGATCCGGATGTCAATCGCGCTCTCCTCGGGCAACTGCTCGAGGCAGCAGTCGATGGCCGCGGCGATCGCCATGTGCAGCCGGAGACCGTTTGCCCGGATCGACCGATCGTCGCTACCCGCGGCGACCTCGATGCGGGAGCGGCGCTGCCGGGCAAAGCGCTGGCAAAGGAGCGTGACCTGCCGTGCATGCTGGCCCAGCGCGAGTGCCTCCTCGGCGTGATCCAGGCCGTGCGCGAGCCGGTTCAGGTTGGTGAGCAGCTCCGCGGCCCGCTCAACCTGGGCGTCGATGCGCTGCGCCGCCCGGGCCAACTTCTCCGGATTGACGGGCTTCTGCTGTTGGGAGACCAGCATCAGGTCTTCGACCAGGCCCGCCGACTCCTTGACCACCGCGAGGACGTTGCGGAGCTCGTGCGTCGCGCTCGCGGTCATCTTCGCGAGGAACACCGCTTCGGGGTTCTCCACTGCGCCCATGGATCTCCACCGCGAGTGGGCGACGGTCAAGGCTCGGTCATCCGGGAGCGCGACGGCGCTTCTCCGCGGACGTCCGAGGACGGAGCGCACGGACCCTCCGAACCACAGAGAGCCCGTTCGGCAACTAGTGCCTAAGATATCGTGAAATATGTCACAGATGCTAGTGGGACCGCGAATTCGAAGCTGAGATTTCGGACCACCGTTGTCCCGTTTTGCCTGCCGGGGCACGTGCCCTCGCGCGGCAGCCGGCTGCCGCGCCGGCTACGGGCGGGTGGATTCCCCGGCCCGGCCGAGGACGTACGCTTGGATCGCGCGCGCCTGGTCGGCGTTCAGGCGGTTCCCGAACGACCGCATGCCGTGGGCAGCCCGGGCGCCTCACCGTCGCGGTGCACATGCTGGGGCCTCGTCCTCTGGGAAGCTGTGGGCATAGCATGTGGTGGACTGCTTGGATAGTCGGTCGCAGGGTCTTGCCGCTGCTCGAGCGGCAGGGCCGAGCCGCGAGTCGCACTCGCGCCTACCGACTCCCGCGCCTGCCCCGTGGTGGGCGCGGCTGAGAGCCGCGGCAGGGCCCTGTCAGTCAACTGACCCACGCTTGGCGGTCCGCGCCATCCCGCGGGGTGAGCGGCGAGCCGGGCTCCGCCACTGTCTGAAGGGTGGATTCCCTAGACGTTGAACCGGAACAGCAGGACCTCGCCGTCTTGCACCAGGTACTCGCGCCCTTCGGACCGGACGAGACCCTGCTCGCGCGCGACCTTGTACGATCCGGCCCCGACGAAGGCGCCCCACGCCACGGTCTCGCACCGGATGAACCCGCGCTGGAAGTCCGAGTGGATCTCGCCGGCGGCGTCGAACGCCGTTGCCCCCTGGTGGATGTCCCAGGCACGGACCTCCTTCTCGCCGACGGTGAAGAAGGTCTCGAGGCCGAGCAGTCGGTAGCCCGCGTGGATCAGCCGGTCGAGCCCGGGCTCCGCGATGCCGGCGCTCGCGAGAAACGCCGTGCGCTCCTCGGTCGACAGGTGCATCAACTCGGCTTCGAACTGCGCGGAG
The DNA here is from genome assembly GCA_029859185.1 of Gemmatimonadota bacterium. Classification (GTDB taxonomy): domain Bacteria; phylum Gemmatimonadota; class Gemmatimonadetes; order Gemmatimonadales; family GWC2-71-9; genus JAOTWJ01. Next base: position 1,533 of record JAOUDR010000473.1, on the reverse strand, counting down.
AAGACGACCACGTCGGCCGGTTCGTGATGGCCTTGGACCGAGTCCCGGAGGCGCTCGACCGCCGGACCGCCCCCGGCCGCGAAATCGTCTTCAGTAACGTTGGCGGCGTAGAGGATCGGTTTGGCGGTGAGGATACCCAGTTGGCGGAGCACCCGACGGTGTTCCGGGGAGTCCATCGCGTCCCGCGCGCCACGCCCCGCATTGAGTTCGTCCACCACGCGCTCGAGGAAACCTGCTTCGACCTGGTCGTCCTTGTTCCCGCTGCGGGCGGTCTTCCCGACCTTCTCGAGCCGCCGCTCGATGACCGCGAGGTCGGCCAGCGCCAACTCGGCCGTGATGACATCGTGGTCGCGTACGGGGTCCACTGCTCCCATGACGTGCGTGACGTCGGGATCCTCGAAGCACCGCACGACGTGGACGATCGCGTCGACCTCGCGAATGTTGGCCAGGAACTGGTTGCCGAGCCCTTCGCCCGTGCTGGCGCCCGCCACGAGGCCCGCAATGTCCACGAACTCAACGACGGCGGGGACCACGCGCCTCGGCTTGACGACGTCCGCCAGTTGGCGGAGCCGAGGGTCCGGCACGGGCACGGCTCCCACGTTTGGCTCGACCGTGCAGAAGGGGTAGTTCTCCGCGGCCGCCTCGGCTGCGGTGAGGGCGTTGAAAAGGGTGGACTTGCCGACGTTGGGGAGGCCGACGATACCCAGGCGAAGCAAGGTGGAAGGTCCTCGGTGACAGGTCTCAGGTCAGACGGCAAGACGGCGAGACGGCGAGACGGCGAGCGGTCGGCAGGCATGGGGTGAAAGGAGCACCCCTCGCGCCTCATACCTGCGGTCCGCTAGCCGTCTCGCCGTCTTGCCGTCTTGCCGTCTATCCTGTGACCACGCTCCCAGCGCCTCTTGGGCCTATCGCCCCTAGGCAATGAACCACGGCGCAAGCACCAGACTCACCACACTCATCAGCTTGATGAGAATGTTCATGCTCGGCCCACTCGTGTCCTTGAACGGATCGCCGACGGTGTCGCCCACCACCGCGGCCTTGTGCGGATCCGAGCCCTTCCCGCCGTGCGCGCCGCTCTCGATGTGCTTCTTGGCATTGTCCCAGGCGCCGCCGGCGTTGGCCATGAAGAGGGCCATCATCACGCCCGTGAGCGTCGCCCCCGCAAGCATGCCGCCCAGCGTCACGACGCCGAACACCTTGCCGACGAAAATCGGTGCCGCGATGGCAATCACGCCCGGCAGGATCATCTCCCGCAGCGCGGCGCGGGTCGAGATGTCTACGCACCGCGCGCTGTCGGGCTTCGCGGTGCCCTCCATCAGGCCCGGGATCTCGCGGAACTGGCGGCGGACTTCCTGCACCATGCCTTCCGCGGCGCGGCCGACGGCCGTCATGGTCTGGGCCGAGATGAAGAACGGCAGGATGCCACCGAGGAACAGGCCGATCACGACCCGCGGATCCACGATGTCGAGCTGGATGGGCGCCGCGCCCTGCGGGGTCACCGCGTTGGCGTAGGCGGAGAACAGGGCGAGCGCC
>JAOUDR010000472.1 GCA_029859185.1 Gemmatimonadota bacterium | reverse complement strand
GAGCGGCCGGTCCGGAGCAGGGAACGAGCCTGGGCGGTTGGAACACCTTTACAGAGGAGCGGAAGCTATTAGCTGCTTGGGAAACGGCCTCGAAGCCGGCCACCCTTGCGTTAGTTATACTACAGTGTAATATTATACGCGCATATAACGTTTTGCCGAGGTCGCGAGTGAGGTCTGGGCCAGGTCTGCGGGAGCGCAAGAACGCAGCGGTCAAGGAAGCCTTCTTCGAGGCTGCCTTGGCGTTGTTCAGGGAGAAGGGGTTTGAGGAGACGTCGGTTGACGAGATCGCCGATCGGGCTGGCTTCAGCCGGGCGACCTTCTTCAATCACTTCGGCACCAAACAAGGCGTCCTGCGCTACTACGGTCAGCGGCTCCAAAGTCAAATGGAGCACCTCCTTCGCGAGGCGGACCCGTCCTCATCCCCGCTGGAGCGGATACGCGAGATGCTCCTGGTCATGGCTCGAGAGGCTGACCGGCTTGGTGAAGAAGTGAGGCTGATCTACCTGATCAGCATGCAGGATCTGGATTACTTCGCACGCCCGACCGACGCACGCATGCGAGTGCTCGAGATGGTAAGGGAGCTCGTGGTCGAAGCGCAGGAGCGGGCAGCGGTGCGTCGAGACCTCTCCGCGAGTCAGCTGGCACTTCACATGCTCACCGTGTACAACAGCGCCATCCTGGCCGCGATTTCCGGATGGGGCAGGGCCGAGCATCTCGTGCAGTCAGCCTGGGAATTCATCCTCGATGGAGTTCGTGGTGGGGATCGTCTGGATCACTGAGGTAACCCGAACGCATGCGGCGAGAGTTGGAAGTAAGGCCGCCAACCTCGGAGAACTCATCCGGATCGGCATGCCGGTGCCCCCCGCGTTCGTTGTCGACGCGGCGAGCTACGAACAGCATGCACCCGTCCACGGAACGGGGGGAACTCCATGACGAACATGATTCGAGCGTTCAGGGACTTGACGAAGGGAGAACAGCTACTTGCCGGCGGCAAGGGCGGCACGTTGGCCCAACTGTATCAGGCCGGCTATCCGGTGCCAGATGGCCTTGTCGTCTTGTCTGCAGCTTTTGCCGGCGACGAACTGACGCCGGAAGCCTGGGCGCAGGTGCGGACCCACGTGGCGCGTCTGAGATCTGGCGGAGAAAGCATCGCGTTTGCCGTCCGCTCTTCCGCTCTGGGCGAGGACTCTGTGCAGGCATCCTTCGCGGGCCAGTTCGAGACCGTGCTCGACGTGCGCAGCGACGAGGAGATTCGCGACGCCACTCGCACGGTGCGCCGATCACGGTCTGGCGAGCGCGTGCAGAAGTACAGCCGGGCAACGGGCATCGATGTACCCCGCGACGTTGCCGTGGTGGTTCAGCGCATGGTGCCCGCGGAGCTGTCGGGTGTGCTGTTTACCGCTGATCCGGTGTCTGGCAGCCGGATGCGGATGGTGGGCAGCTACGTGCGTGGCCTGGGAGATCGGCTGGTCTCCGGTGTGGAGACAGGTGAGAGCCTCATTTTCGAGCGTCCGAAAGGCCAGTATCAGGGTCCAGCCGAACTCAGGCGTCACGCCCGCCGACTGTACAAACTGGCTGCACGACTGGAAAGAGAGCTTGGGGCGCCACAGGACATCGAGTGGGCGATTGCCAAGGGCAAGCTCTACCTGCTCCAGTCACGTCCCATCACGACACTGATCGGCTGCAACCCCGCTACGGGGGAGTGGAATGACAGCCTGACCGGTGAGTATCTGTGGTCAAACGTGAACTTCGGTGAAGCAGTTCCCGACGTGTTGACGCCCCTCTCCTGGACCGTACTTCAGCTCATATTCGGGGGGTGGCGGATCCTCCCACCGTATTACACCGCTGGCAACATTGCCGGCCGGCCGTACTTGAACATCAGCATCTTCGCCACGGTATTCCGCGCCATGGGCAAGAGCCGTCAGGACCTCCTCGAGGCTGTGGAAGGCACGTTGTTCACGCCTCTCCCCAGAACGATGGAGATTCCGGTCATTCCTCTTTCTCGGTGGTCCCTGCTGCGCATCCTCCCCAAGCTGTTCCGGCTAGGAATGAAGGAAAAAAGGGCGCTGAAGGAGGTGCCAGCGTACTTGGCTTCGAATCCGGCATGGTGCAGTAGGATGCGCCAACGAATCGTGGAGGCCGGCACAAGGGGTGAGCTTCTCTCCCTGTGGCATGCGGAGATCAAGCCCCACGTCACACAGAGCGTTTGGGCAGTGATGGCCAGCGTTTCGCACTACGCCGGCCACACAACCCGGTTGCGCCGCGAGTTGAGGGAGTTGGTGGAACCAGATGATGCCGACGCGCTCATATCGAACCTGAGCGACGCCTCCGGGCCCTTGGCGAGCCTGGGGCCATTGATGGGATTGTCGAAGGTGGCGCGCGGTGAGATGGAGCGTGACGCGTATCTGGAGCAATACGGTCACCGAGGGCCGCATGAGTTCGAGCTGTCAGTCCCGCGGCCAACCGAGGACGCGAGCTGGTTCGACCGGCAGTTGGCCCGGTTCCGTGAATCTCGGCTGGATGTACAGACCCTGCTGGCGAAACAGCGCGCCGAGTTCGATCGGGCCTGGACGTCGTTCCGTGCACGCTATCCGCGGAAGGCGAAGTCGATGCGACGTCGGATTGCCGACGTTGCACCGCGCGCTCGTAGGCGGGAAGCGGTCCGATCGGAGTACACACGGGATCGTTGGGTCGTCCGCGCATTTGCCGTCCGCGCCGGTGAACTGACCCGCCTCGGGGAAGACATCTTCTTCCTGACGATAGATGAGGTGCTGGACGTGCTGTCGGGGGAGGAGGCAGCGACACGCCATATCCCTGCCCGCCGGGCAACCTATGAACGCTACAGGGCGCTACCGCGCTACCCGTCAGTAATCCTCGGCCGCTTCGATCCCTTCCAGTGGGCGGCTCACCCGGGCCGGCGCAGCGACATCTTCGATGCGCGGGCCCCCTGGCCCGTCGCCGAACGGCGTGATGACGGATTTCGAACCCTTACCGGTGCGGCGGGAGCTGCGGGCCAAGTGGAGGGCGTGGTACGCCGATTGGACCGGCCGGAAGATGGAGATGAGCTCTTGGATGGTGAAGTTCTGGTGACCGCGCAGACGGACATCGCC
>JAOUDR010000470.1 GCA_029859185.1 Gemmatimonadota bacterium | reverse complement strand
TCCGGTCACGTCACACTCGATGGCTCGAGCACACCTTCCCGCTGAAGCGCCTGGCCGCCCATCCGTCTCGGAGGGCCCGCGGAGCGGCACGTAGCGGAAGCAGGTGATCGAGAGCTGGGGCTCCATCAGCAACTCCAGCCGCGGATCGGCGATGGCGGCGTCCGCAACGGACCGAGCGCCCGGGAGATCGCGCTCCGCTGCGTGGTATAACGCCCGAAGATGCTGCGCTCCTCCGCTCCTCGCACGTTTCTCATCGGCCGGGAGAGCGAGATCGCCAAGGCCGTGGCGCTCGTGACGGATGGTCCCCAGAGGCTGGTGAGCCTGACGGGTGTCGGTGGATGCGGCAAGACTCGCCTGGCTTTCGAGGTGCTGGCCAGATCGTCGGACTCGTTCCCGGAAGGGATCGGGATCGTCGAGCTGGCTCGTATCTCGAACCCGGACCACGTTCTGGAGGCGGTGGCCTCCTCGCTGGGGCTGTCGGAGGCGATGGGCGACTCGCTCCTCGAGAGGCTGCGGGACACGGTCGGCGCGAAACGCGTCCTGCTCGTACTCGACAACTGTGAGCACGTCATCGACGCCTGCGCGTCCCTGGTGGACGAACTGCTCTCGTCATGCCCGGAGCTAAGGGTGCTCGCCACGAGCCGCGAGCCGATGCAGATAGCGGGCGAGCGACAACTGCGGGTGCCGCCCTTGGCCGCGCCGAGGCCCGGGACCAGCGTGCCCTTCGAAGCGCTCCTTGGCTACCCGGCGGTACGGCTGTTCGTGGATCGGGCCACGGTCGTCAACGATGGCTTCTCGCTGGATCCGCACAACGCCGACTCGGTGGCCGCGATCTGCGGACTCCTCGACGGCATCCCGCTCGCGATCGAGCTGGCGGCCGCACGCATCGGCGTGTTGACGTTGGAGCAGATACACCAGCGACTCGACGACTGCGTCCGCCTCCTCGCGGGAACCAGCCGATCGGCGCCCAGCAGGCAGCAGACCATGCGCGCAACCCTCGACTGGAGCTACGACCTGCTCGCGCCGGCAGAGCGGACGCTCCTCCGGCGCCTGTCGCTTTTCTCGACCGGCTGGAGCCTCGAGGCAGCCGAAGGTGTATGTTCCGCGGCCGATCTCGAGGAGGAGGACGTCCTGCCCGTGCTGGAGCGTCTCGTGGACAAGTCCCTCGTCGTGCCGGAGGAGCGCGGTGGATCCGTGCGCTACCGGATGCTGGAGCCGGTGCGACAGTACGCCGCACGCCGCCTCGCTGATCACGGCGAAGTCGAGTCCACTCGGAACCGGTTGGAGCGCTACTACATCGACCTGGCGGAGAGAAGCGAACCCGAGCTTCACGGACACGGCCAGGCCCGATGGCTGCGCATCCTGGACGGGGAGTTCGACAACATCCGTGCGCTGTTCCACGGGGCGTTGGACCAGGGCAGGATCGACACGGCGTTGAGGCTGGTCGGACCGCTCTACTGGTACTTCTGGCTGCGCAACCACCTGCGCGAGGGCCAGCGCTGGCTCGAGGTCGGCCTGGAGCGCGAGGGGGATGTTCCAGCGGATGTGAGAGCCAAGGCCGCGATGGCCCTCGCGCTCACCTGCTCCTTCCTCGCCGATCACGCCAAGGGGACGGCGTCGGGGACGGTGGCGCTGGCCTACTACGAGAAGACTGGTCCATCGCCGGAGCTCGTCTGGACGCTCGTCACGCTGGGCTACATCTCCTACGCCGTAGGGGACATCGAGCAGGCCCAGATACTGGCCGAACGCGCAGCGGCGTTGGCTGAACGGGCGGGCTCGCAGGCGCACCCGGGCCAGCCGATCCTGCTCATGGCCCAGCTGGCGCGGGCCCGCGGCGACGCCGAAACGGCCGTGGCCCTCCTTCACCGGGCCCGGACGGTCTTCTCCGAGGCCGGAGACACCTGGGGCACCGTTTCCACAGAGCGGACCATCGCCTCCTTCGAGGACCGCTCGGTGGACCTGTGGCAGGAGGGAGCCCTTGCGGCGATCAGCGTCTACCGGGACGAGGGTGACCTGGCGGCGCTGGTCGGAGCCCTCGAGTACTTCGCCGGCAGGATGGGGGAGCAGCAGGCGGATACCCAGGTAGCGATGTTCGCGGCCGCCCGCGCTGCTCGGGAAACGCTCGCAGCTCCCATGCTCGTGGCCGAACAGGACGACATCGATCGACATCTGAACGCGGCTCGGTCAAGACTCGGAGAGGCGGGCTTCGCGGCGGCGTGGTCCGCTGGGTATGCCGCGAGTCTCGATGACGTCGTCCGATCCGCTCTGGGCGAAGCGCCGACGGAAGGGGACCCGGGTGACGTGGACGGCGACAGACGGCGACCGCGTGGGCCGGCTGGTCTGACACACCGCGAGTCGCAGGTGGTCAGGCTCCTGGCGCTGGGCTATACCGATCAGGAGATCGCCGACGAACTCGTGATCACGCGAGGCACCGCCAGTCTTCATGTGCATCACATCCTCGGCAAGCTCGGCCTGCGCTCGCGCGTCCAGGTGGTCGACTCGCCCGAGCTGGAGGCCCTGCTCGAGACCCGCTAGCCGAGAGCGCGCTGCCGCAGGGCTCGCCCCCCAGGCTCGTCGCCGGGCCCGCGATACCGGTGTCGCGTCTGTATGTGGTCGTCCCGACTATGTACATACGCGCCCCTCCCTAGCCCAAGAAAGATATGCACCAACGTTATCTAGCCTCTGGATAGGAATCCGCCCGGCTGGGTGCGACTCTCTCATCACGCCCCGTCCCACGGCACGGAAGGCCAAGCCGATGAAGAGGTCGATGAACGCATGTACTCGGTAGCCCGGATATTCGAGGGAGGCGGACACGCCACCCCCGACGATCCGGAGGCGGGGCGCGCACTCGTCGAGGCCTTGGGCGGGGCCTCGGGCCTTGTCACGCTACTGGCGATCGAAGGAGATGACGGTGCGCTGATCACCGTCGAGATATTCGAGACCCTGGACGACATGAAAGCCGCTCAGGGGGCCGCAGGGCATGACCCGCATCCGTCGACTTCCGAAGGCGGACCCCATCACGTCAGGACGATCGCCGGCGAGATCGTCTTCCAGCGAGGCCTGTAGGCAACGACGCCAAGGACCGCAGCGCACCGCCGGGGCGCAACGATCA
>JAOUDR010000471.1 GCA_029859185.1 Gemmatimonadota bacterium | reverse complement strand
TGCCCTGCGGGGCGAACGGGCGCCCAACGTCAGGGGGGCGGTGACGCTCGGGTATGCCGAACGCTTCGCGGAGCAGATTGCGCAACTCGGGAAGGCCACCGTCGTGGTGATCCTCGGCGAGGATCTCGACGGGCTCGCCGCCGATGCGCTCGCGGGAGTCCCGCACGTCATCCATGTGGGCACGACGCTGCCGGAGGCCGCGCGGGGTGCAGCCGTGGTGCTGCCGGCCACGACCGTCGCCGAGGAAGAGGGGACGTTCGTCAACCGCGACGGTCGGGTCCAGCGCTACCTGCAGGCTCGCAGTGGGCCGGGGATGGCGCGGCCGGCCTGGTGGGCGCTGGGGGAGATCCTGGCCGAGTTGGGACGCGGAGAGCCACTCGGGAGCAGCGCCGAGGCGTTCGCGCTGCTGGCGGCGGAAGTGGAGGCCTTTGCGGGCCTGTCCTATGACGGGCTGGGGCTGCGTGGCGCCATGCTGCATGCGCGCGCCCCGGCGGGAGCGTCAGCGTGAGTCCGGAGCTGAAGGGGCTGCTGCTCGTCGCGAGTCTGAAGGTGCTGGGTCTGTTCGTAGCCCTGTTGGTGGGAGTCATCATGGTCGTCTGGGTCGAGCGCCGCGGCAGCGCCCTGCTGCAGGACCGGCTCGGCCCCAACCGCGTCGGTCCCCTGGGGCTCCTCCAGAACGTGGCCGACGGTCTCAAGAACTTCATCAAGGAAGAGGTCGTGCCGCACGAGGCGGACAAGATCCTCTTCCAGCTGGCGCCGCTGCTCTCGTTCATCCCGGCGTTCCTGATGTTCGCCGTGATCCCCTACGCGGCCCCGCTTCCGGGTTTCGATATCACGCTCCCGGTGCTGGGGCGGTTTGTCTACGAGGGTCCGGTGGCCATGGTCGTCGCCGACCTTCCGGTCGGATTCCTGTTCATCATCGCCTTCTCGAGCCTCGCGGTCTACGGGATCACGCTCGCGGGGTGGGCGGCCAACTCCAAGTACGCCCTGCTTGGCGGGCTGCGCGCCAGTGCGCAGATGATCAGCTACGAGCTGGCCATTGGCCTCAGCCTGGTGGTCGTACTGCTCCTGGCCGGCAACGTGTCGCTGGGCGAGGTGATTGCCTTCCAACAACGGACCACGTGGTTCGTGTTTGCGGCGACGATTGCGTACATGACGTTCCACATCGGCGCCTTCGCCGAAACCAACCGGCTGCCGTTCGATCTCCCGGAAGCCGAAGCCGAGCTGGTGGCGGGCTATCACGCCGAGTACTCGGCGATGAAGTACGCGATCTATCCGCTTTCGGAATACGCCGCACTCATCACCATGTCGGCCTTCATCGCAACCCTGTTCTTCGGCGGATGGGACATCCCGTTCACGCGATGGGACGAGCAGGTCGCGACGGCGTGGTCCGCCGAGGCGGTGGTGCGCTTCGCACTCACCAACCTGGCGTTCTTGCTCAAGACGTTCTTCTTCATCTGGGTCTTCGTCTGGGTGCGGTGGACCCTCCCGCGGTTCCGTTACGACCAGTTGATGTTCCTCGGCTGGAAGGTGCTGCTGCCGTTGTCGCTCGTCTACATCGTGATCATGGCGACCGCGGTGCTCCTGCTCGAGCGGGCCGGCGTGCCACACACCGGGCGCTACGGATTGTGGCTGTTCCTCGTCAACGTTCCGTTGGTCGTGGCGCTGGTATGGGGCCTCGACCGGCGACGGGTGCTCGCAGGCACGGTGCGTCGCGTAAGGGTGGAGGCCTGACATGGCAATCAGCGTGAAGGTGATGCGGCGGCCCGATCGGGAGGTGAGCTATCTCCGGGCGACGCTGAAGGGCATGGCGCTCACGTTCAGTCACGTGTTCCGGCGCAAGGTGACCATGCAGTACCCCGAGCAGACGGAGCAGGAGGGGTTCTGGTCGCTTTCCCCGCGATGGCGCGGGACGCACCGGATGCTGACGGACGAGCAGGGCCGCGCCAAGTGTGTCGCCTGTGGCTTGTGCCCGCAGATCTGTCCGGCCAACTGCATCAAGCTGATTCCCGGCGAGGACGAGGAAGGCAACCGGTACCCGCTGATCTACGAGATCGATGAATTCCGCTGCGTGTTCTGTGGATACTGCCAGGAAGTGTGTCCGGAGGAGGCGATTCACGTCGGGGTCCACTACGAGAACGCCGAGTACGAGCGCGAGCGGTTCGTCTACGACCTCGAGCGCCTCTGCGCACAGACGCACCCGGTGTCCACCCTCTGGGATCCTTCCGATCCGAAGGGGGAATAGCCGATGGTGACGACCTTCTTCTGGGGATTCGCCGGCATGGCGGTGCTGGCGGCCCTGCTGTGCGTAACGCGGAAGAGCCCGGTCGCCAGTGCCCTGTGGCTCGTCATGACCATGTTCTCCCTCGCCGCGATCTACGTGCTCCTCGACGCGCAGTTCATCGCCGTGATCCAGATCCTGGTTTACGCAGGCGCGATCATGGTGCTGTTCCTGTTCGTCATCATGCTGCTGAATCTGGGTCAGGCAAGACAAACGGACATCCGTGGCTGGTTTGGCCGCGGGGTCGCGGTGTTGTTGGGTGGTGGCATTGCCCTGCAGCTGTTCGTCCTGGCGCGGGTCGTCGGGGCCGAGGGCTTCGGCAGCCAGACGGCGGGCTACCCGTTGCCCGCCGGCGCGCTCGGGCGCGTCCAGGAGGCGCAGGGGGCCATCGGGATGGTGGCAGACCCGCTCTTTCGCCAATACCTGGTGCCATTCGAAGTGACGTCCGTCCTGCTGCTCGCGGCCATCGTCGGGGCGGTGGTGCTGGCCAAAAGGAAGATCTGAATGCTGCTCGGACCCGCACTCGGCCTCTCGGCGCTGCTCTTCGCCATCGGCGTCGGCGGCGTCCTGCTGCGCCGCAACGCCATCGTCATCTTCATGTGTGTGGAGCTCATGCTCAACGCCGTGAATCTCTCGTTCGTCGCGCTCGCCCAGCAACTCGGTCCGGAAGGGCAGGTCATCGTGTTCTTCGTGATGGCCGTCGCCGCCGCCGAGGCCGCCGTGGGGCTGGCCGTCATCCTGGCCGTGTACCGCCACCAGGAATCGGTCAACCTCCAGGACCTCAACCTCCTGCGCGGGTGAGCCTCCGATGATCGAGTGGGTCTGGTTGGT
>JAOUDR010000027.1 GCA_029859185.1 Gemmatimonadota bacterium | reverse complement strand
AGCCGATGGCCGATGCGGTGAGGCGAAGGGCGTGAAAGGTGAATATGAAGGGTGTAATGCGGCTGGTTGGGGCGGGACTGGTGGGCGGGCTCCTTGCGAGTGGGGTGGGGCCCCTCGCGGCGCAGGAGACGGGGACGCCGGTGTTCCAGGCGCCGTACCGGTCGTTCGGTCGCTACGAGTTCGGGGTCGGGGCCAGCTTCCAGCGCGGCAGCCAGACCGGGATCGAGGGCGAGTATCGCCGAGGCTTCGGACAACTGGACCTTGCCCTCAGGACCGGCCTGATGATCCGGAACGACGTGCAGGACAGCTTCTTGATCGGGGTGGATGCGCGATTCCCGCTGATTGACGAGCAGCGGTTTCCGATGCGGGGCGCGCTGGTGACGGGGATCGGGTTGGACGTGAGCGGTGGCGCCAGCGTGTGGGTGCCCGTCGGGCTTGCACTGGGCCGGCGGCTGATCGTCGAGAATTCGGCGGTGAGTCTCGTGCCCTACGTGCAGCCCACGGTGTACTTCACGACGGTCGGAAACGATGATGTTGGGGTGGGACTGGGACTCGGGCTCGACCTCAGGCTCTCGCTGGGCTTCGCGCTGCGCGTGAGCGGCGGCTTCGGGACCACCGGAGTGCCAGAGGGCGTGGCGGTGAGCGCGGTGTGGCTGCGCTGAGGCCAGCGGTGGTCTTGGATGTACCGTGGCCGTAACGAGTTCACCATCATGGCCGAAGATATACCGAAAGGAGGCCTGACCCCCATTGACCTAAACGTCGCATTGCCTTAGCCTTTAGCGGCTTCTCAGGGCCTCTCGCGGTGGGTGACGAGTGGCCGACGTTTCACATCGAAAACGATCACCCTTTCGGAGAGGGAACAGCATGAAGAAGATCGCGGGTATCAGCATGGCCGCTCTGGCGGTCGCTCTGTTCGCCAACACGGCCTCGGCGCAGTTGGGCTTCATGCCCGTCATCGTCTACCCGGGTGGCTACCAGGGTCTGAACATTCAGGCCGGCGCCGCCATGGGGCTGTCCGACGATACCAAGGGCGTGAAGGCCGATGGGTCGACGTCGCAGGCCATGGCGTTCGGCGGCATGGTCGGGTTCGGCGCGAAGATGTTCAACATCAACGCCGGCGTCGCCTCGGTGAACACGAAGAATGATGGCATCAACAAGCCGATGGCCTTCGGTGGTAACGCGCAGGTGACGGTGCTCAAGCCGGCCGAGTCGCCGCTGGCCGTGAACGTGTTCGGTGGGTTCGCGACCTGGAGCATCAAGACGGATCCGGGTGGGACCAAGCTCGGCTCGCAGACCAACATCCCGTTCGGCGTCGGCATCGGCTTCGCGCCGCCGATGACGGGCAGCGTTGGCTTCGAGGTGTGGGCGGCCCCGCGCGGCAACCTGCTCAGCACGAAGCCCGAGGGTGGCAGCTCGGTGAGCCAGTTCGGCTTCGGCGTCTCGGGTGGCGTGAACGTCAATTTCGCGATGGGCTTCGGCATCTACGCGGCGCTCGATTGGGCGACCTTCGCGGAGAAGACCGAGAATTCCGTCATCACGGCGGAGAAGTTCTCGCCGATGGTCGTTGGCGGTGGTCTGCGGTACAACTTCAAGACCCCCGGCGCGGGCATGTAAGCAGTGACCGGCGCGGTCTTCCGCGCTGGTGTGGAACGGGGCGTCCCCATGGGGGCGCCCCGTTCGTTTTGTGCCCTGTCGCACAGTGAGACCTGGATCACAGGGCGCACCCACTCCCACTCGGTAGATTTGCCCCTCGGGTGCGCCGGGTGGCGCGCCGCTCGGCCACACCATCAGCAAGGAGCAACCGCATGAAGCGCATCTTCGGTCTGACGGCGGCCCTGGCCGTGCTGCTCACGGCCACACCGGCCGCTGCACAGATGTACGGCAGCCCCGTGTACGTACCCGTCGGTGTCAGCACCGGGATCAACATCGCGGGCGATTTCGGGAAGGGCATGAATGACGCCTCCCTCAAGACCACCTACTACGGTGCGCGCGCCTCGTTGGGCCTCGCCGCGTTCTACGTGATGGCGGGTGTCGGTTCCGTCAAGGCGGACGACGCGCTCGTTCCCGGCGGCACGAGCCAGACGGCCTTCGGCGGCACGCTGGGCTACAACATCCTCCGGCTCCCCATGACGCCGGTGAAGATCTCGATCCAGGCGGGCGCGGGCTACATCAAGGAAGGCAGCTTCAAGCAACTCGACTTCCCGGTGGCCTTGGGCATCGGGTTCTCGCTCCCCACGCCGGGTGTGGGCATCACCCCGTGGGTCGCCCCCCGGCTGCACGTCCGCTCGCAGGACGACGGGACGAATAGCGAGACGAAGGCCCGGTTCGGCGGCTCCGGCGGCGTGAACGTGTCGATCGGCATGATCGGCATCCACCTGGCCGTGGACTACCTCAGCATTCCAGTGCCGGAAGGGGCGACCGGAAGCTCGGGTGACTATTCGCCGCTGGTGTTCGGCGCCGGGCTGAACTTCGGGATCAACGTACCGGGGCTCTGATTCGAACGACTTGGGGCGATGTAGGGCGACGAAGGACGATGGGGGCGATGATGGTGTCGCTCCTCATCGCCCTTCGCTGCCGTTCATTCTATCCTCACTGAATCCCTCCCGTCGCCCGGCTCCGCGAAGGCGCGAGTGAGACTCGCGGCTCGGCGCTGTCAGTGAACTGACGGGGTGCCCGCCGCTTTCAGCGGCAGGGCCGAGCCGCGGCTCTCAGCCGCGCTTGACACGGAACGCCGCCCGCCCAATCCCATGGCACACCTGCAGGCCCGGCTCCGCGAAGGCGCGAGTGAGACTCGCGGCTCGGCGCTGTCAGTGAACTGACGGGGTGCCCGCCGCTTTCAGCGGCAGGGCCGAGCCGCGGCTCTCAGCCGCGCCTGACACGGAACGCCGCCCGCCCAATCCCATGGCACACCTGCAGGCCCGGCTCCGCGAAGGCGCGAGTGAGACTCGCGGCTCGGCGCTGTCAGTGAACTGACGGGGTGCCCGCCGCTTTTCAGCGGCAGGGCCGAGCCGCGGCTCTCAGCCGCGCCTGACACGGGATCTGCCCGCCTAACCTCATGGGCGCACCATTGCGGCCTCAGAGGCTCTGCGATTCGAGACTCCGCAGGAGTGCTGCCGTCGAGGCTCGGGCTGCTCCTGCGCGGAGCACCCCACGCGCCGCCAGGCCGCGCCGGGTGCGTTCGGTTGGATCTCGCACGAGTCGCAGGATGCTCTCCGCCAGGCTGTGGCCATGATCGTTCGCGATCGGGATCGCGCCGCCTGACGCCACCATTGGCTCGGCATCCGTGCTGCCTGCCCAGCGAGGGCCGATGAGCACCGGCAGTCCAACGGCCGCGGGCTCCGCGATCGAGTGGAGCCGGGCCGCGCGGAATCCGCCACCGACGTAGGCGATGTCGGCGGCGAGGTAGAGATCGGCGAGTAGGCCCTGAGCGGTGGTGACCACCGCGGACGCAGCGGGAAGCACGGGTGCCGAGCGCGGTCCGGGCCAGGATCCGGCGATGAGACTGCGCGCGGCGAGCTTGGCGAGCAGCGCGGCAATCCGCCGCTCGGTGGGATCGTGAGGAGCGATCACCGTGCGGAGCGGGATTCCGGCGTGAAGAACGCGCGACAGGGCCTCCAGCAACGCGTCATCGTCTGACGGCTCCACGCTGCCGGCAACGAGGACGGGGTCGGCACCCGCCCGGGCGCGGACCGTGGTGGCGGGTCGTGGATCGGCAATGCGCTCGAGCAGCCGGTCGTGCCGCGGATCACCCGTGACCGCTATCCGCTCCGGCAGCACACCGAGCGTGGCCCACCGATCGGCGTCGTCCGGTGTGGCCGCGCCAAGCCACGTGACGTCACGGAGGGTGTGACGCAGCACGGCACGCGGTACGCGGCCCAGCCGCAGGCTCCTCGGGCGAACTGTGGCTCCCACGACGGTCACCGGGATGTTGCGGCGCGCCGCCTGGTGTACCAACTCCGGCCACAGGTCCCCCCGGCTGAACAGGAGGAGCGCCGGGTGGAGGGCGTCGAGCATGCGGACGACGGGCGCCGGCTCGTCACGCGGGAGGTAGTCCCGCTGACACACGGCCCCGGGGGTGACCGTACGGAGGATGGATGGGGAGGTGTGGGTCAGGATGATGGTGGCGTCCGGACGGGCGCGCGCCAGGCGGGAAAGCACCGGCTCGATCGCCTGCTGTTCCCCAACGGATGCCGCATGCGCCCAGATGCAGGGACCCTTGGTACGGTGGTCTGCGGCCCACGCCACCCAGCGACCGGCCGCCCCGCGCCGGCCTGCGAGGCTCGCGCGGAGCGTCCCGTGGGGGACCGGCAACCGGTGGCCCAGGCGGGCCACGACACGATAGAGCGAGAGCACCGGGGCGGAATGTGCTAGCTTGGGACCGATGATGCCACGCGGCTACTGGCGGGCTGCCCGGGAGGCGCGGTACACCCTCCTGTTCGCGCTGCCGCTCCTGCTCCTGTACGAGGGGCTCTCGTTCGCGCTCACGCGGAGTTCCTATGCGGGCCTCCGGAACGGGGCGGACGTGCTGCTCAAGACCCTGTTCGTCGCCCTCGGTGGGAGCCGCGGGGTTGCGGTGTTCAGCCTGGCGCTCGTCGGGGTCGGGGCGTGGCTCGTGTGGCGCGACCGGAAACGTCACCCCGGTCCGCTCGATCGGCGCGTGTTTGGCTTCATGATGGCCGAGAGCGTGGTCTACGCCATGCTGCTCGGGAGCGTCGTCTCGGCGCTCACCTCACTGCTGCTCTCACCCATGCTGAGTGTGGTGCAGGCGACCGCGCCGGTTCGCATCTCGCTCACCGGCCAACTGGTGCTGTCACTCGGTGCGGGGATCTACGAGGAGCTGTTGTTCCGCGTGCTTCTGGTCTCCGGGCTCCTGGCGCTGGCCCGGCGTCTGGGGTGGCGCCGTCCCGTCGCGGTGGGCACCGCCATCGTGGGAGCCGCCCTCATCTTCAGTGCTTTCCACTATATCGGCCCCATGGGCGACACGTTCACCCTCGCGTCGTTCACGTTCCGGGCGATCGCCGGGCTGATGCTCTCCGGCCTCTACGTGGCGCGCGGCTTCGGGATCGCGGCGTGGACGCATGCGCTCTACGACGTGGGACTCACGCTGCTGGGGTGAGACGACGGCGGGATACGCCGGCTGGACCGCGACGAGGGCCACCAATTCACCGAGCGCCGGCCGCCGCACTTTGCGGCCTTGGGGAACTTCCAAATCCGCATGTCGTGTTCCCACGACCACTCGCGCGTCAGGCTGGCTGTCGTCAGTCCACCGCTGCGCGTGGTAGCAGCGTAGGTCCTCAGTCGCCAGCTTTCGTTGTGCCCCACATCTCCGCCGACGGTGACACCGATTGAATCTACAGGAAGGGATTCACGCAGGGTCTCCGATAGGGGTCGAAGTAGGCCCGGTACCGGACCGTCACTGACTCGTCCGCCCCCTGCAGGAAGAAGTCGGTCGAGAGCAGGTACTTCTGCACCACGCGAGCTTCGAGACCCGCCAGTCTATCGCGCGCTGGAAGGAGCGGGAAGAGTCGAACCGGCACGCGGGAGTACAGGGAGAAGAACCACCGACGAACGTGCATGTGCTTCGGGAACGGGAGCTGCGGGTCGGCCATCGCGTCACGGGCAAACGCGTCCAACCCCGCTGGGTCGAGGTCCAGGAAGTAGAGCCGCCTCGCGACGAGCGACCGAATGCTGGCAGACCACTCGCGCCCCACTCCCCACCATCCGAGAGATCCAGCGAGGAGGGCGCCGAGGCTGCCCAGAAACCAGCGCCGGGTGTGAAGCCGCGGTGCGTTCTCGGGATCTGCGTGGCCGTCGGCGCCCCTCATCCCAATACTCCCTTCGCCGACCACAAGGCGAGCGCTGAAAGAGTCAACGTGGGGGGAGTAGGAGTGGAAGTGGGAAACGCCCCGCTACCTAGCACTACGAGATTGTGGACTCCGTGGTAGACCAAGTGACGGTCCAGCACGCTCGACTCCGGATCGTCACCCATTACCGTCGTTCCAATGATGTGAGCCTCGTTGGAAGTGGGCCGGCCGATCGCCAGGGATTCGACGGGCAGGTTGCCCAGCAGCTCGTCGAGCAGGACAGGAATACGCTCCAGCGACCGTAGCACGTAGGGTGAGTTCACTGCGTGTACCACAACTGGGAGGTCGGGACGCGCGGGATCAAACGAAACGTGGTTCTCGTCGAGCCCGAGAGCTTCGAAGCTGATCGTGAGGTACATCCGCTGGCGCCACCGCCCGCGCTCGAGACGCAGCGACAGGTGGTTGAGGGTCGATACATACGCCGCCGCGCGGGTGGCACGATGGGGTCCATCGTAGAACATGTACCCCGTACCCGTGATCAACGTGGAGCCGCCGACGTTCTCGAGGCCGTCGAGGTCGACCCGCACGTCCACCGCGGTCTGCTCGTTTAGCCTCCGGCCGAGCAGCGGGTGGCGAAAGCCTGAGCGAAGCAGGATGTGAGCGTTGAACAACGCGTTGGCGCCGAGCACGACCAGGTCAGCGCTTGCCCCTTTGACCACCCCGTCCTGCTCGTAGCTCACGCCCGACGCCACGCCCCCCTCGGTCTCCACGGTAAGGGCCCGCGCTTCGACGAGGAGGGTGACGCGGGGATCGGCGTACAAGTGACTGCACCCGTTTTCGATCGTGAACTTGGCGTCAACCGGGCACAAAAGGCACACCATGCTGCCGCAACAGCCAGGACGCCCCTGTGTGGCGTGTCTGGCGCGCGCCGTGGGCTGCTGAAAGAACGTGTTCGGGAACGCCTGCTTGAGCAGGGCATCCGGACGGCTGAATTGGTGGGGCGGTTGCGGGTACGGCCGCGATCGGGGGAACAGGGATTGGCTGTCGTCGGGCCCCGATATCGCCATGAGCTCTTCCGCATCCTGGTAGTACGGTTCAAGGTCGGAGTAGCCGATCGGCCAATCTCTGCCCACTCCGTAGGTGGACTCCATGCGGAAATCGTCCGGCGTGAAGCGTGGCGCCCCCGCCGTCCAGCAGTTCGAGCCCCCGCCGAACCCGATGCTGAAGACCCAATCCTTCGCGGCGGTCTCGTTCACGAACGTCGTGGACGCCACGGTGCTTGAATTCCGCCGATGGCGGACCTGCCAGTCGTGGGAGTCGTGCCGGCCGCGTTCGAGTACGAGCACGCGGGCGCGCGCGGGAGCCACCTCCAGATAGGCCTTGAGGAAGAACGACGACGCGAAGCCGGTACCGACAAGAATCAAGTCGTAGTCTGCCACGGCCATCTCCTAGTGTCATGCGGAGGGAAAACGAGCGGCTCTACATCGCCGGGGCCGCACTCCCGTCGCGCTTCGGCCTCCGGGCCGGCCGCGATCTCCCGTTCGGCATGCCGCCGCAGCGCCAACCGCTACCGCCCCGCCTTCGTCTCGTAAATCGAATCCAGAATCGGCCGCCATCCGTCGATCGGGACGGCGCCTGCCATCAGCCCGCGCTCGATCACGAACGATGGGGTGCTCTGCACGCCGGCCTGCACCACGCCCTGGGCTTCCCGCATGATGAGATCACGCATCCGGCCGTCCGTGACACAGGCGTCGACCGAGTCCGTGATGAGACCGGTGGCGGTGGCGACGCTGAAGAAGTAGGCGCTCGGATCGTCCAACTGGGCCCAGACGGACTGCTGGTCGAACAGCATGTCGTGTACGGGCCAGAACCGGTCCTGCGCGGCGGCGCACATGGCGAATTCGTGGGCGGCGGCGGCGTTCCGGTGGATCTGCACCAGCGGCAGGTTCACGAAGACGAAGCGCACCTTGCCGGTCTGCACGTACTCGCGCTGCAGGATGGGCATCGTCTCTTCCCAGAACATCCGGCAGGCGGGGCACTGGAAGTCCACGATCTCGAGGACCGTGATGGGCGCTTCCGGTGAGCCTTTGGTGCGGGCGGCCAGCAGCGCGGCTTCCGTCGTGGAATCCTGGGGCGCGGTTCCCGACTCGGGTGCCGGCTCCCCTGGTTTGCCGGTCTGCGTGCGGGTGGCCACGACACCACCCACGCCGCCAATGAGGAGCAGGCCGAAGGCAATCGGCCAGGTGAGACGAGCGTTCATCGATTACTCAGGCTGAGGGTCGAGGCGCCGCAGGGCAAGGCCGGTGCGGTCGAGCAGGTAGATGGCGTCCGGGCCGGCTTCGACAGCGGCCACGAATCCGACGCCGCGCGACAGTCCGACCGCCTCGAAGCCGGCGGCGGTCAGGCGCAGGACGTAGAGGCCCTCCGGCCCCCCCGCCACGTAGGCGATGCCGTTCCGCATGGCGGCGTCGTAAACGAACCGGGCGCCGCTCCAGTTGGTGATCTCGGCAGGCGCGGCCGGGTTCCGGATGTCGAGGGCGTACAGGCCTCCCGAGCCGGCGGAGACCAGTGCCACCGAGTCGGCGATCGAGACACGGCGGGCCAGGACAGGGAAGGGCATGGCGCCGCGGAACACGAGCGAGTCGCCGACGAGCCCGTAGGCCGCGAGGCGTTCTTCGGTGAGGACCCACGCCATCTGATTGCCCTGCCACGCGACGTCCACCACCCGGGCGTCTTCGGCCATCGGGGTGCCCACGGCCTCGACGCTGTCTCCGATCCGGGCGAGCTGCACCTCGAGCCCGAGTCCCAGGAGGAGCCGGCTGCCATCCGCGGATAGGGCGGAGATCTCACCGGGGTAGGCCAGGGTGCCGGGGTCGTCCCCGAGAAGCGGGAACCGGTACAGTCCAACCGCCGACCCGACGAGCAGCAGGTTGCGGCCGTTGTCGGCGGCCACGTCACCGATCCCGCGCAGGCCGCGCGCCCGCAGCCCGAGCCGGTCGAGGGTGGGCCCGGCCCGCACCACCTCGACGCCTTCGGTGCCGGTGACGAGCACCGTGCTGTCGTGTACGACGACGTCGTTCGGGACCATCGTGAGCGACAGTTCCCGACCCCGCAGCTTCAGCGGCGGCGCGTGGCTGTAGCGCACGGCGTAGAGGTCGTCCATCTCCTTGCCGATCATGTACCCGATGCCGCCACCGAGGACCACGCTCACGGGAATCACGCACGTGGCCTTGGAGCAGCCGCCGATGTCCTGTTCGAACGCGAGGGCGTACACCGTGGCCATCGCACCCGTCACGAGCGCCCCGACCCCGGCCATGAGCCACTTGCGCGGGATCCGGCCGTCCTGGGCAAGGAGCGGCCCCGGGGCCGTCGTCAGGGCGAGGGCCAGGCAGAGCGCGCGGGTCACTGATCGATATCGGAGACGGTGAAGACGCGGCGGCGGAGCGCGCTCTGCCCCGAGATCCGGTCCGTGATCACGAGCTCGAGCACGTAGGTGCCGAGGGGCGCATCTTCGAGGTCCACCGCAACCCAGCCGGGCAACCGGTCACGGTTGCCGAGGGTTTCGCGGACCTCATACCGGACGGAGACCTGGTCGTCGCCTTCGGCGGTCGTGCCGACGGCATCGAGCACGCCACCCACGATTCGGGCGGCGAACCCGCGGCGCTCGATGGACTGCACGCGCAGCACGATCTCGGCGTCGTACCACACGCTGCTGAGACTGTCCGCCGTGAGGTTGTACATCTCCCACAGCAGGTGGACCTCGCCCCCGGGCGTGTAGCGCATGGCGGGGTTCGGGTCGATCAAGAAGTCCCGGTGGCCGGTGGGGACCTCGAGACGCGGCGCGACCCGGTCGGCCATGACGACATCGCTCAACATGAGGGAGGATCGCGCGAAGTCATCCACCTCGAGCCGGTTCGCGCCGCGGGCGGCCCGGCGCGTGGTGGGCTGGCGTGCCTCGACGCGGAACCGGTACTCGCCGGCCGGCAACGCGCTCGTGAACGTGCGTTGCTCGAGCTGGGACTCGGAATGGAAGCGGACGGTCTCCTGGCGCCGCTCGACCTTCACATCGCGCTCCAGCGGATCCGTGATGAACAGGCCGTGCTCGATTGGACCCTCGATGAGATCCACGCCCTCGGCCATCCGGGCCAGCGGCAGGCCGGCGAAGAACACGAGCTCGGTGGAGTCGGTCGTGCGCGTGCCGCGGAACGCCGCGACCTGGACCGAGATGGAGTCCATGGCCTCGTTCACGGGCACGTTGTCGTACTTCACCGGCATCTGATATCGCGTGTCTTCGACGTACGCCTGAAACTCGCCGGCGAACCGGGCGAAGTTGTAACCCGGTGGACCATAGAACACGAAGCGCAGGTTCCGCTCCGGGTAGAACCACACCGTGGTGATCTTGCCAACTGCCGCCGGGTCGGTCGAGCGCCGGTCGGTCTGCGGGGCAAAGGACGCCACCAC
Organism: Gemmatimonadota bacterium; assembly: GCA_029859185.1. Classification (GTDB taxonomy): domain Bacteria; phylum Gemmatimonadota; class Gemmatimonadetes; order Gemmatimonadales; family GWC2-71-9; genus JAOTWJ01. The sequence continues at coordinate 2,438 of JAOUDR010000027.1, read as the reverse complement.
GGGCGGCGGCCCGTACCGCATGTAGATGACACCGCGGTCGGTGTCCCAACCGCGGAGGTGCAGCTCGGGGGCGGAGAAGCGCAGATCCGCGTACGCGGCGCGGGCGAGGTGCTCGAGCAGGTGCTCGTTTTCCGGCGTGAGCCTCAGCGGGTCGCCCGCCGCCCAGTAGATCCGGTCGAATTCGGCCCGCTGGGCCGCGGTCAGCCCCTGGTAGTCCTCCGCATCGCTGCGCCGCAGGATCGCCGACAGATTGGTGAGCCGGCTCCGCTCTCCCGGCGTGAGCCCGGCCAGCCCTCGATCGAACGCGCGGGTGGCCTCGGCGGCCCGGCCCATCCGCCACAGGCCCAGGCCCAGAAACAGCTGGGCCCGCGGGTTCTTGGGTGCGGCCGCCATGAAGCGGCGTGCCTGCTCATGGAACTCCTCGATCCGCTGCTCGTCCAGGAGGATGCCCAGCAGGCCGGCGTTGGCGCGGTCGTGCCCCGGCCAGGCCGTGGCACCACTGCGGTAGTGGGCCTCGGCTCGGCGCAGATCCAATTCGCCGGAATCCTCGATCTCGGAGGTCCGCTGCGTCAGGAAGTCCTTGGCGTAGTGCGGGTTGTTGATGGCTTCATCCGGGTCGAACTGGGATGCATCGTTCGTCATCAGGCGCCGGTGGTCCAATGCCTGGAACCGGCGATGGTAGATGTCTCCCAATTCGGCCTCGGTCTCCGCGATGACCGCGGCATCGCCACGCTGGCGCGCCGCGTTGAGTGCCAGATCGAACATCCGCTGCGCCCCCAGCCGGCCCAGCCCCTGCTTCAGGCGAAGACGTCCTAACTCCAAGTAATAGGATGGGTTACCTCGCTCGATCCGGATCGCGCGCTCGAGCGCCGCCCCGGCCGCCCGGCGCTTGAACATGTCCGTCATCTCATTGCCCGCCTGGTGGGCGAGCAACATCCCGCGCCGGTAGTGGGCGTCCGAGAGGTTCGGGGCGAGCTTGGTGGCCTGTTCGAGCCGCGCCAACGCCGCGGCGGTATCCCCGCGCAGTGCCATCTGGTTGGCGTCGGCCACCAGACGGATTGCACGAGCGACCGCGTCGTCGGCCTCCTGCGCTGCGGCGCCACCGGGGCTGGCGAGGGCCAAGGCCAGGGCGGCAAGCAGGCCGGTGACCAGGACGGGGGGGTTGCGCAGTCCGGTCATTGGCTGCACTATAGCCCGCCCCGCACGCTGGCGCCATGTGGCCAAGCCGCTTGAGGGCGGGTAGTCAAAGAAGGAGCCGGCACGCTCTTGCGGGCTTGGGAACCGGCCCCTAGGTTGGCAGCATGGAGGGTCCCCTTGGCGCCGCCAGGGCGCCGAAAGCTCCAGTCCCCGGCAACGGTCGCGGAGCGGGCCCTCACCTTCTGAGTCTGAATCGTCCGTGGCGTGTGCACGCCATTGCGAGATACGAACGTTAGTTCGCAGGACTGGTGATAGCCTCGTGCCCCTGACTCATCGGGTCAGGTAGGCCAGGGTTTCGGTGCGTCGGCAGCACCCGGCGCTTGCTCGCGGAAGGAGGGCTTAGGGATTCCTGTTCGTCGGCCTTTCACTGTCTCCTATTTCCTTATGAGGAGAATCATCTGATGCACGCAATGTCCCGACTCTTGGCCGGGCTTGCGGTCTTTGTGCTGTTCGCGGTGGCCGTTCCGACCGCGGAAGCGCAGACCGGCAAGCTCACCGGCGTTGTCACGGACGCGCAGTCCGGCGTGCCCCTCGAGGGTGCGCAGTTGATCCTGCAGGGCACGGGTATCACGGCCCTGACCGGATCCAACGGCCGGTACTTTCTCGTCAACGTTCCGCCCGGCACGTATACGGTGCTGGTGCGGCGGATTGGGTATTCGTCCGCCGAGGTCCGGAACGTCTTCATCCAGATCGACGTAACGCGCCAGGTCGACGTCGAGCTCGCGCCCACCGGGGCGGTCGGGGTCGAGGAGATCGTGGTGAGCGCGGAAGAGGTGCCGCTGGTGCAACCCGGCGTCACCGGCACGGGCAGTAACATCCGGGCCGAAGAGATTTCCGCCCTGCCCGTCACGAACATTCAGGGCGTGCTGGCCCTGCAGCAGGGCTTCATTGCCGTTCCGCAGAACACCGACATCATCTCGTTCAGTGAATCCCGCCGGAACCCGATCACGCCGGTGCGCGTGCGCGGTGGGCGTGGTGGCGAGACGCTGTCGATGATCGACGGCATTCCGGTGAACAACTTCGTGTTCGGGGGCCCGGCGTTCGACATCACGAACGAGGCCGTCGAGCAGGTGGACTTCCAGCGCGGCGGGTTCGAGGCGCAGTACGGCAACGCGCTGTCGGGGATCATCAACATCGCGACGCGCGAGGGCGGGACGAACCTGGCCGGCTCGATGAACTATCAGACGTCGGCCATCGGTGGCGCGCTGGGCAGCACGCCCGACGAGTTGTCGGACCAGGAT
>JAOUDR010000469.1 GCA_029859185.1 Gemmatimonadota bacterium | reverse complement strand
CGTCGCATCGCCGCCCACTACATGTTGTAGGGGCGGATTGTAGGGGCGGACGGGCGGACGGGCGGACGGGCGGAGGGCAGTCGGTGTTCGGCCAACGGCCAACGGCTAACGGCTAACCCACTACAAGACAACATGTTACCCGCCCATCCGTCGGGCAGCGCCCCGCCGGAGTTCCCCCTGTCAAGTCTGCCACGCGCCCCCCTCCCCCATTAGGTTTGTCGGTTCGGAGGTGGGATGACCACGACAGCAGTTGCAGGCATACAGATCACGCGCGCCAAAGAGGCGCCGGGCGAGGCGAGCTTCAAGGTGGAAGTGGCCCCCGAGCGCGTGGAGCGGGCGGAGTCCAAGGCGGCCCAGGAGATCGCGAAACGCACCAGGCTGCCGGGCTTCCGGAAAGGGAAGGCCCCGGTCGCGGTCGTGCGGCGGAAGTACGCCGACGCGATCCGCGAGCAGGTGCTGCGCGAGGTGATCACCGAGAGCTGGAAGGCGACCCTCGACCAGGAACAGATCGAGCCCATTGCGGACCCCCACGTCCACGACCTCAAGTTCGAGACCGGCAATCCGCTCACGTTCGAGCTGCACGTCGAGCTGAAGCCGGAAATTGCGCTCGAGCGCGTGGGTGGGTTTACGCTGGCCCGAACCGTCCGGCCCGTGGCGGATGCCATGGTGGCCGAGCAGCTCGAGGAACTGCGCCGTCAGCGCGGCGCCTGGGTTCCCCTCGCCGATGAGCGCCCCAAGCCGGGCGACATGGTGACGGTCACGCTGACCACGCTCACCGAGGGGGAGACCGCCGAGCCGAAGGACTACCCGCTGGTCATCGGACAGGGGCAGGCGATCCCGGATATCGAAGAGCAGATCATGCAGCGCCTCCCGGGGGAGACCGCCGAGGCTGACGTGCGGTTCCCGGATGACTTTCCGGACGAGACCAAGCGGGGCACCACGCGCCGGATCCGGCTCGCGCTCCGCGAGGCCAAGCGCCAGCAGCTCGCGGAGCTGGACGACGGGTTCGCCCGCGAAGTCGGGGACTTCGACTCGCTGGACGCCCTGAAGCAGGCCGTGCGGGACGACCTCGAAGCCGAAGCGCGGCGCGAGGCGGACGCCGACGTCCGGCGCCAGGTCATGGAGCAGATCGTCACCGCCAACGACGTCCCCGCCCCGCGCGGCCTCGCCGACCGCCTGATCAGCGCCTACGCCAAGGCGTACAGCGTACCGGACGACAAGCTCGAGGGTTTTGCGGCGGAGTTCCGCACCCTGGCCGAGGCACAGGTCCGCCGCGATCTCGTGATGGACCACGTGGCGCGGACACAGGAGCTTCGGGCGACCGAAGCCGAGATCGACGACCGGGTGGCGGAGCTCGCCAAGCGACGCAACGCCAAACCGGGCGAGGTGTACAGTCAGTTGCAGAAGGCCGGCCAGATCAAGGAGCTGGAGCAGCGCATTACCGAGGACAAGGTCTGGGACTACCTCCTGTCCCAGTCCACCGTGACCGAGAGCTGAGGACGATGTCCACGATCTATCCGCCGTACATCATCGAGCGCTCCAGCCGTGGCGAGCGCACGTACGACATCTTCTCCCGTCTGCTGATGGACCGCATCGTGTTCCTCGGTGCGCCCATCAACGACGACGTCGCCAACATCATCATCGCCCAGTTGCTGTTCCTCGAGGCGGACAACCCCGAGCGGGACGTCTATCTCTACATCAACAGCCCGGGCGGCATCGTGTCGGCCGGCATGGCGATCTACGACACCATCCAGTTCATGAAGTCCCCGGTGAACACGATCTGCATGGGGATGGCCGCCTCCATGGGCGCCTTCCTGCTCGCGAGCGGCCGCAAGGGCAAGCGCTCGGCGCTCCCCCATGCCCGGATCATGATCCACCAGCCCTCGGGCGGCGCCCAGGGCACGGCGGCCGACATCGAGATCCAGGCCAGGGAGATCCTCTACCTGCGCCAGAAGCTCAACGAGCTCTTTGCCTTACACACGGGGCAGACGAGTGAGGGGATCGAGAAGGACATCGACCGGGACCGGTTCATGTCCGCCGAGGAAGCGGTCGAATATGGGATCATCGATAAGGTGATTCAGCAGAAGGCCGAAGTGGACGGTGGGAAGCCCGCTGCTTGACGGAGTGAGCGGCCGGTACCCATCTTAGGCACGTCCGCACGGGAGACCGAAGCGAAAGATGGCCAGCGACAAGCACTTACGCTGTTCGTTCTGCGGAAAGTCCAAGGACTCCGTCCGGAAGTTCATTTCCGGGCCGTCCGTGTACATCTGCAACGAGTGTATCGCCCTCTGCAATGAAATCCTGGCGGAGGACGAGGAACGTGAAGTCGCCGAGGCGATTACCCAGGTCCCGACGCCGGCTGAGATCAAGGACGTGCTCGACCAGTATGTCGTCGGCCAGGAACGGGCCAAGCGGTTCCTCGCCGTTGCGGTCTACAGCCACTACAAGCGCATCAACTCGCACTCCCTCCGGGACGACGACGTCGAGCTCGAGAAGTCCAACATCCTGCTGTTGGGGCCCACGGGCGTCGGCAAGACCCTGTTGGCCCAGACGCTGGCCCGGATCCTGGATGTCCCGTTCACGATTGCCGATGCCACCACGCTGACCGAGGCCGGCTACGTGGGCGAGGACGTCGAGAACATCCTCGTCCGGCTCCTCCAGGCCGCCGACTTCAACGTGAACGAGTGCGAGCGCGGCATCGTCTACATCGACGAGATCGACAAGATCGCCCGCAAGAGCGAGAACCCGAGCATCACGCGGGACGTCTCGGGCGAGGGGGTGCAGCAGGCCCTGCTCAAGATCCTCGAGGGCACGGTTGCGTCGGTGCCCCCGCAGGGGGGTCGGAAGCACCCGCAGCAGGAGTACATCCAGATCAACACCAAGGACATCCTGTTCATCTGCGGCGGCGCGTTCGACGGCCTCGAGAAGATCATCGAAGCCCGCACCGGACGCCGCCAGATCGGATTCACCAAGGAAGAGGTCGAAACGGGCAAGGCGCATGAGCTGGCACAGAACCCGTATCGCGACGTCGAGCCGGACGATCTGCTCCGCTACGGGCTCATCCCCGAGCTGGTGGGTCGGCTCCCCGTCACGGTGGCGCTGGATCAGCTGGAC
>JAOUDR010000468.1 GCA_029859185.1 Gemmatimonadota bacterium | reverse complement strand
CACCAGTCGAACGCGCTGAATCACGTGGAGATGGAGGAAATCGCCTCGATCGAATTCCTGAACAGGGATGTGGTCTATCAGAAGGTCACGAAGTTCGATCCCCCTCCGTACAGCGGCCTGGCCACGCAGTGAGCGTGGGCGAAGGGCTCCGGTCTTTGTGCTGGAGCCCTTTGTCTGTAAAGGGTTCCTACCTCACTCGGAAAGCCGTCATAATCTGGCCAGGAGAGCCACAAAACGGTGATGTTCGCGGATCGGTTGCAGGTCCGGGTCGTGCTCCAGCCACTTCTTCTGGATCGCACCGTATTGGATGGCTTCCTCAATGGACTCGAGCGCTTTCTCGGTCTGGCCCAGCAGAGAATAGCAGCAGGCAACGCCGTAGAGCGTCATGGTGTCCCGCGGCCGGGAAGACCATACGCGCTCGGTCCATTCCAGCCCGACCTGCATTTCACCCAGTCGTATCGCCGCGACCGCACCCATGTACAGCGCGCGAGTATCATCGGAGAAGAGTTCCAGCGCCTGCCTGGCCGCCTCCAGGGACTCGCGATACGCCTGTTGTGCCTCTGGCGGCATGTTCATATCCGTATAGATCATGCCCAGCAGACCGGGGGCATTGTAATCATCCGGGCGCAAACGGCTGGCCTGGCGGGACAACTCGGCGCTCTTCTCGTATTCGCCCTGTGCAAAGCATAACCTCGCGTAGAGGTAGGTGGCCTCAAATGAATCCGGTTTCAAGCGGGTGGCCACGGCGAACTCCTCCGCTGACTTGTCAAACTCCTTGCGGTTGTACAGAGCCATCCCCTGGGCGACGTGTGCCTCACACAGCTCCGGATTCAGGGCGAGTGCCTTTGCGCTGTACTGTTCCGCCGCCTCGAGATGATGCGGTTCCGGATCGAACCAGGTGTAGAGAAGGGAGTAGCAGTTGGCCGCCCACGCGTAGGCGCTCGCGTACCGCGGATCGAGATCGGTTGCATGGAGGAAGAGTTTGAGCGCGCGTTCGAAACCGCTTTTCTGGAACTGGTAGAACAGCTGCCGCCCCCGCAGCACGTAGTCGTAGGCCTCGATACTTACGGTTGGAAAATGAGAGAGGAATTCCCTGGCCTGGGTTGTCAGGACGAGGCGCAGCGCCTTTGCGATGCTTTGGGAAAGCTCGTTCTGAATTGCGAACACGTCCCGGAGTTCGCGGTCGAAGGTCTCGGCATACAGATGGAAGCCATTGGACGCCTTGATCAACTGGGCTGTGATTCGGAGCCTGTTGCCGGACTTGCGAACGCTCCCCTCCAGAATGGTACCGACGTTGAGCTTGTCGGCGATCTGGCGGACATCAAGGTTCGTTCCCTTGAACGCAAATGAAGAGGTTCGGGAAATGACGTTGAGTCCATCGATCTTCAGGAGCGAATTGATCAACTCTTCGGTCAGGCCATCGCTGAAATACTCGTTCTCCTGGTCGGAACTCATGTTCAGAAATGGCAGTACCGCGATGGAGTGTTCCCTCGTTTCCCGCGCACGGTCGGTTGATCTCATCTCAATGCTGGAAAGCAGGGATACGACCTCTTCCATGGATGCGTATCTGCGCTCCGGGTTCTTTTCCAGGCACCGGCTGATGATCACCTGCAGTTGGTCGGGTACGTCGACTCCGGCATCGGAGACGCGGGGCGGATCTTCGTTGAGGACGGCTGCAATCGTGTGAGTCGTCGTCTCCCGGGAAAACGCACTCCGTCCCGTCAACATCTCATAGAGTACGCAGCCGAATGCGAAGACGTCGGCCCGGGCGTCTATCGGCCGGCCTTCGACCTGCTCCGGAGGCATGTATTCCAGCGTGCCGATGATCATGCCCTCGTCGGTGGTATTCCTGGTCAGGAGGGAGAGGGCGATTCCGAAATCCAGTATCTTCACGCGCCCGTCCCGGTCCACCAGGATGTTGCCGGGCTTGAGGTCGCGGTGAACGACGGAGAGCCGGTGCGCCTCGGCCAACCCTTCCGCCACCTGCCTGGCAATGGATACCGCGGTCTCGGCTGTCAGGCGCCCGGACTGCCGGATTAAACGCTTCAGATCCTGTCCGGGGATGTACTCCATGGTGATGTAATGGGTGCCATCGTCCTCCATCAGTTCGTACATCCTGCCGACATTCTTGTGGCTGATCTTCCGGGCGAGCTTCAGTTCGTTGCCGAATCTCGCGATGGTCTCCTTGTTCGATGCGATTTCCGGTTTGATGACCTTCAGGGCGACCTCCTCGCGGAGCTTGAGGTCAATAGCCCGGTATATCTTCCCCATGCCTCCTCTTCCAAGCTCCTCGATGATCTGGTAGCGCCCCGCGAAGCGGGAGCCCGGCGTCAACTCCTCCCCGGGGATGCCCAGGGTGGGGGCGGTCGTTGTGGGATTTTTGGTGGGCAAGAGGAGGGAACCGCACTGCCCGCAGTAGCGCTGCGTGGCCGTGTTCTCGGACAGGCACACGGGACACTTCATCGTGATTCCTTGGCGGCCGCGGAGATGATGAAGGGTAGCAGATATCACCCGCTGCGTCAGCCCATAACCCGATCGCGTCCTGCGGACGAACCCGTCGTGAGTGGAGTGTGAGACTCCCGACAGCGAGAAGAACTCCCCCGGAAATGGGGGGGCGGGCCGGATGTACCCGCCCCCAGGCACGATATTCTTGCGACAGAATCCTTTCAGGTCAGCCGGCATTGCCACCGGTCCACGCTTTGCCGCCTACGGCGTCAGGCAACTCTCCTTGTGCCGGAACTGGTCCGCTCCATTCGTTCCCAGCTTGAGCCACTCCATGAACAGTTCGGCCCCACCATCCTGTGGGGCAATCCGCTTGGCCTGCGCATCCACCCGCCAGTCGCCTCCGTGAATGAAGCCGCTCTGGATGTCGTGGATGTCCACCTGGAAGGACTCGCCGCCGCCCGCTGGTGTCGCGGTCAGGGGGGACCGCCGATATGAAGATCCCCAACGTCGAAGACGCGCGTGCGCGCCTGCGGGCTCTGGAGAGCATGTAACGTGGGCCGGGGCTTCGGGGCGGAGCAGTCCGATGGTCAAGCCTTCTCAGCGCGAAATGATGCCCGCGCCGAGCAGGGCATAAATGACCGACCCGGGTATCGACCCGAGGAAGACGCTCAGCAGATGGAC
>JAOUDR010000467.1 GCA_029859185.1 Gemmatimonadota bacterium | reverse complement strand
ACCGTTTCCCTCTCGAACGCCCCGCTCCGGTCGTACCAGTGCACCTCCACCCGCACGTCCTCGGCGAATCGCTCGCCGACGTGCACCAGGGACCCGGGCGACATCCCGATCTTCCGCGATGGCCGCGCCATGCGCGTTCCGGCTCTGGTCTCCTCCATGGCTCCCGCCTCCTTCGCTTCGGGCACGGCACCGATGATGCGACTACGACCCTGCGCACCGTCCCATCCGGCACACCTCGCGAAACTCGACCGCCGTCACCGGCTGCACCGACAGCCGGGCGCCACGCTTGATCACCATCATCGTCTGGAGCTTGGGACTCGCCTTCAGGTCGGCCAGCGGGACCATCGTCGGAAACCGCTCGGCGAAGGCGAGATCGACACTGTACCAGATGGGGCGGTCCGGCGCCGCCTTCGGATCGAAGTAGTCATGCCCGCGTCGGAACTGCAGCGGATCCGGGTAGCCCGCACGCACAACCTCCGCCAAGCCCACCACCCCCGACGGATCCGCATTGGACGCGTAGAACAGCACACCGTCCCCGACCTGAATCGCATCGCGCAGGAAGTTCCGCGCCTGGTAGTTGCGAACCCCCTCCCACCCCGTGGTGCCATCTCGCGCGAGATCCTCGATGGTGTAGGCGGACGGCTCGACCTTCATCAGCCAGTAGCGCTTCGGCAACGCGAGTTCCTTTCCACGGTGGGTCGACTACCGATGGCCGCCACCCGTGTCGTTCGGGCCATCGGCGTCGGGCAATCGGCAATCGGCTATCGGCGTCCGGCAAGCCGTTTGAGCAATTGTATCTGTCCGGTGTGATACAGGTCATGCGCCGCCACGCCATGGATGAGCTCGGCAAAGCGCCACTGGCCGGTGGGCGATCGTGCGTCGAGGCGGCTCGGCGGCAGTTGGGTCACGGCCTGACGCAGTTGCGCGTGCATCTCCTTGAGCAACCAGACGTCCTTGCGCCACAGCGCGGTGGTCGGGTGTTCCGGTGGGCTCGGCCAGTTGCTCGGCGATCGAGGGAATCCCCCTGCGGGGCGCTCCCCGGTGATCCGACACCGGACCACGTACTTCCAGTACGCCGTGTGCAGCACCAGATCCCACACGCAATGCCGGGCTCCGCCCGGATGGGCCAGCGCCTGCTTGGGCGTTAGGCCGCGTAGCGCACCGGTGAGCGTGGTCCCGTGCCAGCCGCGGCCCACGAACGCATGGTCAAGCATCTCGACGAGTAACGCGATGTCGCGCTGCATCTCCCCCTCCGGCGGAAATCCCTCTCAGTGTATCGACGGAACCCGCCGTGCGCAGCCACCGCCCCGACCTCGAGTCCGTCGTGGCATCCCGGCGTCGACCGGGGTCCCGGAACGACGCGCGCCCCGAAGCGTGGCTTCGGAGCGCGGCGTGGACGTGGAAGGCCTACGGGGGCACGCGCGGCCGCTAGTCCCCGAACGCCGAGAGGCCGGTCACCGCCTGGCCCAGGATGAGCGTGTGGATGTCATGCGTCCCCTCATACGTGTACACGCTCTCGATATTGGCCATGTGGCGCATGGATTGGTACTCGACGAGGATGCCGTTGGCTCCCAGGAGCCGGCGCGCCTCGCGGGCGCACTCCGCCGCGACGTTCACGTTGTTGCGTTTCGCCAGGGAGACCTGCTGAGGCGTCATCGTTCCGCGGTCCTTCAGCCGCCCGAGCTGGAGCACCACCAACTGCGCCTTGGTGATTTCGGTCAGCATCTCCGCCAGGCGCGCCTGCTGGAGCTGCGTGGCCGCGATCGGCTTGTCGAACATGATGCGGTTCTTCGCGTACGACAGCGCTTCGTCGTAGCACGCCATGGCCGCCCCCACCGCGCCCCACGCGATGCCATACCGGGCCTGTGTGAGACACATGAGCGGACTCTTGAGCCCCGCGCTGTTGGGAAGCAGCGCGTCCTTCGGGACGTGCACGTCCTCGAGCACGAGCTCGCTCGTGTCGCTGGCACGGAGGCTGAGCTTGCCCTTCTGGTCCTTCGCCGTGAAGCCCTTCGTGTCGGTCCGCACGATGAACCCACGGACGGAAGACGGGTCATCGAGGCCGCCCGTCTTGGCCCAGACGATCGCCACGTGCGCCATGGATCCGCTGGTGATCCACATCTTGGCCCCGTTCAGCACCCAGCCGTCTGCGGTCTCGCGCGCCGTCGTGATCATCCCGCCGGGATTCGAGCCGAAGTCGGGCTCCGTGAGCCCGAAACAGCCGATCAACTCCCCGGTGGCGAGCCCCGGTAGCCACCGCTTCCGCTGGTCTTCGCTGCCGAACGCGTGGATGGGATACATCACCAGGGCACCCTGCACCGAGGCGAACGAGCGAATGCCGGAGTCGCCACGCTCCAGTTCCTGCATGATCAGTCCGTAGGCCACGTTGTTCAGGCCGGCGCACCCGTACTTCTCGGGGAGATTGGCCCCCAGCAGTCCCAACTCGCCCATCGTGGGAATGAGATCGGTGGGGAACGTGCCGGCGATGTAGTGCTCGGCGATCACCGGCATCACTTCGTCATCCACGAACCGGCGAACCGTGTCGCGGACCGCCCGCTCCTCCTCACTCAACGACGACTCCATGTCGTAGAAATCCACACCTTCAAACGGCATCCGTCCTCCTGAGTTGTCCACGGCACCTGCCCGCCGGAATTGCCCGGCGGGCCAGCGGCTCGACCCCGACCGCTCGTGCCTTCTCTCGAAACGCGGGCCCATGACCGAGCGGGAAGCCCCGTTCCTTCTGCCACTGATGCACCATCTCATGCAGCAGGGTCTGCGTCACCTCGTCCCAACCGTCCCGGTCCACGTGGCGCCTGCTGATGACGATCGCGACCGGGCCCGTAGCCGGGACGACGACCTGCCCGAGCTTCCTCCGCATGCGGTGGGAGACCCGGAAGACCGGTGCGGAGAGCATCCCCTCGAAGTGCTGGGTATTCAGCGCCGCGTGGGTCACCCGCAGGTGCTCCAAAATGGCTCCATCGCCGGGTCGGGGCGCGGCCCTCGTCACCCTCGGTGCCGGGGCTGGAACGTAGTCGTGGACGGGGAACGAGGCCAACTCCCGTCGGGCCCCGCGGGCGGCGGCGGTGGTCCGGGCCTGCGCAAACAGCACGACCGCCCGGACGACCCGGTCCGGC
>JAOUDR010000466.1 GCA_029859185.1 Gemmatimonadota bacterium | reverse complement strand
AGTACTGGTAGAACGCGAACGTTGTGGTCCGGTTCGGATCCAGCCAGACCGAATCACCCGTGTCGGACTTCCCGAACTTCGTCCCGGACGGGGACAGTAGCAGCTTGTAGGCCAGGCCATGGGCAACCGGCTCCGACGTGGCGTCACCCTCCCCGGGGCCGCCGGTCCGTCGGATGAGTTCGAGGCCGGCCGTGATGTTGCCCCATTGGTCGGCGCCGCCCATCTGCAGTTCCACCCCCATCGTCCGGTGGAGGTGCAAGAAGTCATAGGCCTGGAGGAGCATGTACGAGAACTCGGTGTAGGAGAGGCCACGCTCCAGGCGCGTCTGGACGGAGTCCTTCGCGAGCATGTACGGGACCGTGAAGTGCTTGCCCGTGTCGCGGAGGAAGTCGATCAGCGACAACCGGCCGAGCCAGTCGAGGTTGTTGACCATGACGGCAGCCCTCGGCCCTGGTGAGAAATCGATGAACCGCTCCAGCTGGCTGCGCAGTGCCGCCGCATTCGAGGCCAGGGTGTCGTGATCGAGCAGGTTCCGCTCCGACGAGCGTCCCGACGGGTCGCCGATCATGCCGGTGCCGCCGCCGACGACCGCGACCGGTCGGCCCCCGTGACGCTGGAAGCGGAGCAACCCGAAGATCGGGATGAGGTGTCCGACGTGGAGCGAATCGGACGACGGATCGAAGCCGTTGTAGCCGGCCATGGGTCGTCCGTCGGCGAGCCGCTCGGCGAGACCGGGCGTCGCCGCATGCAGGATCCCACGCCACTCGAGCTCCTGCAGAAGGCTCGCACTCGAGGACGCAGGACCAACCGCCGTCACAGTCGCGCCATGCAGGTCGTCACGAAGCGGGAGGTCGTCGAAGAACAGTCGATCACGGCCCCTATGCTATCGTGCGGACTCAGATGCAGACAGCTCTCGCGCGGCGGCAGCGTCATAGACGCGCCTTGCGTCGTCGCCCCGCGGGGGGCGGCGGACACTGGCTTCGCCGCATCCTCATCGCCATCCCGATCATCCTGGTGCTCGTCGGCCTGCTCACCGCGGGGGCCGGAGCGCTGTTCTCCGTGGCCGCATACAACTATTACGCCCAGGGTCTCCCCGATCCCGAGGAAGCTCTGACGAATCTCGACTTCGAACAACAGACGATCGTCTACGACCGGACCGGGAAGATCGAACTGGCGCGCCTCGGCTCGCTCCGGCGCGAGGTCGTGACCTTCGACGAGATCCCGGACGAGATGCTGGACGCCACCACGTCGATCGAGGACAAGGACTTCTGGATCAACCCGGGATTCGACCCGATCGGAATCATCAGCGCCGGATTGGACACCATCTCGGGCCGCCCCAGAGGCGCCTCGACGATCACCCAGCAGCTGGTCCGGAATCGGCTGCTTCCGCCCGAGACCCTGGAGCTCCCCACCTACGAGCGCAAGTTCAAGGAGATCATCCAGTCCGTCCGCCTGACCGAGGCCTATCCGGGTGAAGCCGGCAAGCAGCAGATCATCACCGCCTACCTGAACAACAACTTCTACGGCAACAACAGTTATGGCGTGAAGGCAGCGGCCAAGGGCTACTTCGGCAAGGCGCTCGAGGATCTCACGCTTGCCCAGCACGCCCTCCTTGCCGCGATCCCGCAGGCGCCAACCAAGTTCGACCTGTTGAAGAACGCCGAGGAGGTCTGCCTCGACCAGCCAGCTGCCTCCGCCGACCCCTCCGCCGAGGAGGATGCGCCAGAGTGCGACAAGGTCGAGTTGCAGATCCCCGTGACGAGCGAGGTGCTCCAGCGACGCAACTACATCCTGGACCTGATGAAGACGCGAAGCTCGCTGTCGGGTGACCGGCACACCGAGGCGGAGTACGAGGCAGCGAAGGACGAACTCGCGATCATCAAAGAGCCGGTCGCGATCACGTGGCGAGCTGCGCACTTCGTCTGGCAGGTGCGCGCCGAACTCAGCCAGGTCCTGTGTCCCGATACGCCCGATGACTGCGACGAAGTGGACACCGGCGGCTACCGGGTGACCACGACGCTCGACTGGGACATGCAGAAGATCGCCGAGCGTTACGTATACGCCGCCGCTCGTGCGCCGCAGGCCAAGGACACCCGCGCGGTCTTGAAGGCCCGGAAGATCCCGGAGAGCCAGTGGCGCTGGATCCTGAACCTTCGGGGGCGGAGGATCCACAATGCGGCCGCGGCCGTGATGGACTATCGGACCGGTGAGGTCCTCGCGTACGTCGGCAGCGCGAGCTACACGTCAAAGGGCACGAAGAAGTTCCAGCCCCAGTTCGATGTCCTCGCGGACGGGTGGCGCCAGCCCGGGTCGTCCATCAAGCCGCTCGACTATCTGATCGGGATCGACGACAAGACCCTGACGGCCAGCACCATGTTCATGGACGTCACGACGAACTTCGGCAACGGGTTCATCCCGACCCAGGCGGACAAGTACGAGCGTGGGCCCGTTCGTCTGCGGAGCGCCCTGCAGTTCTCCCTGAACATCCCCGCCATCAAGGGCACGATCATCAGCGGTCTCGATCACGTCTTCGAGCGAACCCAGGATCTAGGGTTGAACTACCCGAGCACGGCCGTGCCTGTGACGTCCATGGGGATCGGGACGCTTGAGACACACCCGATCGACATGGTCTCGGCCTACGCCACGATCGCCAACGGTGGCGTTCGCATGCCGCGCCAGAACATCCTCAGCGTCGTGAATGACGAGGGCACCCGCGTCTGGCCGATCGACGACGACCCTCCGGAGGGTGAGACGGTCGTGAGCAAGGGGGCCGCCTACATCATCACGGACATCCTCGCCGGCAACACGGACAAGCGCGTCAACCCGTACTGGGCCGAATGGGCCGTCTACAAGGACGGCAAGCGTCGACCCGCCGCGTACAAGACCGGCACCACCAGCGACAACCGCGACGTTCATGCGTACGGGTTCCTTGCCCCACCCAAAGACAAGGACGCCCCCGGGATCGTCGTGGGGGTCTGGATGGGCAACAGCGACAACTCTCCCAACAAGGGGAGCCTGTCACTCGACTCATCCGCTCCGCTCTGGTCGGCGATCACGGAGGCCGTGAGCAAGCCCTACCCGATCGCATCGTTCAAGGCGCCCGGCGGGCTCGACAGGGCCAAGGTGGACGCATTCACCGGT
>JAOUDR010000465.1 GCA_029859185.1 Gemmatimonadota bacterium | reverse complement strand
AACCGTAGGGGCGCCCCGGTGGGTCGCCCCGATTCACCCGATGACCACGCCGTTTGGCGTGCCCGGGATCAGGGAGGGCACGACCCGTCGGAACCGTAGGGGCGCCCCGGTGGGTCGCCCCGATTCGCCCGATGACCACGCCGTTTGGCGTGCATGGGATCATGGGGGGGCCCGGCCCGTCGGGGGAATGGGGAATGATCCGCCGACGGATGCGGCAACCGTCGACGGCCAGGGTTCTCGCAGGGGGGTCACGGGTGCGGGGCGCCCCCAACCGCCGCCGCGGCCGGGGAACCCGCCGGGGACCCATGGGGGGGGCGACCCGCCGGGTCGCCCCTACGTTTTCGCCGTCACCGGAACGCGGACCCGGCTGTGCTCCCATTCCAGGATCAGGTGCGTGCTCCCATCCGACTGCGGCTCGGCGCGGATCGTGAACGTCTCGACCGCATCATCGAGCGCCTCGACCGGCACCTTGGTCCGGCCGATCTCCTGGGCTCGAACCTCGTCCGTGTAGTTGTTCTCCCGCCCCCATTGTTCGTAGGACCGGTTGATGATGATGGCCCACTCGGTCGCCCCCGGCACGGTGTACAGGGCGTACATCCCCGCCGGTACCTCCAGCGCGCCGACCATGACCGGTGCGGTCGTGATGAACTTGGTGGACTCGTTGGCACCGGTCCGCCAGACCGTATCGAACGGCACGGCCTCACCGCCGATCATGTGGCGGCCCTTCAGCGACGGCCGCCCATAGCAGATCTTCACCACGCTGCCGCCGGCCGTGAACGACAGGGAATCGAGCGGGCTGGGCCGAGTGTCGGGCTTCATACGGGCGTTGTACGGGCACCCCATGTCCTGGGCGGGCGCGGGTGCGGCCATAACGCTCAGGGCCGCCAGGGCGAACAGAGCACGCATCTTTCCACTCCTTGCAATCGGGTTCTCAGGACCGCCAAATCAAACGGAGACTCCACGCAGACTCAAGAGACACAATCTGGATGGTAGACCCCTCGCGGATGCCGACACACGGCGACAGTTTACCGACGCGACTCCGACCCGAGGTTTCCATGTTCTGTCGTTACCGCATCCCAGCGATCCTGCTCGTCCTCTTCTTCTTCCCATCGGGACCACTGGCTGCCCAATCGGATACCCCCGTGACGGCTCAGGGGTTCTATCGGTTCCCCGCCCTCCATGGCGACACGATCGTCTTCGCGGCGGAAGGGGACCTGTGGAAGGTCTCGCTGGCTGGGGGCGCCGCTCGGCGGCTGACGACGCATGCGGGCGAGGAGACCAACCCGGTGATCTCGCCCGACGGCCGCACCCTGGCGTTCACGGCCCGGTACGAAGGCCCCGCCGAGGTGTACACGATGCCCCTTGGCGGCGGTGTGCCCACCCGGCGGACCTACGAAGGCGAACCCTCCATCGCGACGACGTGGACGCCCGACGGGACGCTGGTCTACACGACGACGCATTTCTCCGGCCTGCCGAAGCCACGGCTCGTCACCCTCGATCTGACGTCCGGCACGCAGACACAGGTGCCGCTGTTCGAGGCGACCGAGGGGGTGTACGACGACTCGGGCCGCACACTCTACTTCGCGCGTCCCGCGTTCCACAACAACGTGACCAAGCGCTACACCGGGGGCACCGCCCGGGACGTCTGGGTATTCGACGGCCGGAGCGAGGCGCGCGAGCTCACGGGCGACTATCGCGGCGAGAGCCACTCGCCCATGTGGTGGAACGGACGGGTGTACTTCGTGACCGACCGTGACGGCACGATGAACATCTGGTCCATGGATGCCGACGGGGGCGACCTGCGGCAGCATACCCGCCACAGCGGGTGGGACGTGCGGGGCACGTCGCTCCACGGCGGCCGCATCGCCTATCAACTCGGCGCCGACCTGCACCTCTACGACATCGGCTCCGGCACCAGCCGCCTGGTGCCGATCACGCTGCCGTCGGACTTCGATCAGTTGCGGGAGAAGTGGGTGGACAACCCGATGGAGTACGTGACGTCGGCCCACCTGCACCCCAACGGCAATGCCGTGGTGCTCACCGCCCGCGGCCGTGTCTTCGTCGCGCCGGCTGGCCAGGGACGGCTCGTGCGGGCCGTCCGGAAGGACAGCGTGCGGTTCCGGGACGTCGTCTTCATGCCCGACGGCAAGGCGTTGCTCGGCCTCTCCGACGAGACCGGGGAGATGGAATTCGTGACCATTCCGGCCAACGGTGTGGGACCCGACCGGCGCATCACGAACGACGGGACGATCCTCCGCTTCACTGGCGTGCCGTCGCCGGACGGCAAGTGGGTGGCATACACCGACAACAGCAACGACCTCTGGGTGCTCGAGGTCGCCACGGCGCGCCAGCGCAAGATCTCGCGCCTCCAGGAGGGCGCCGGCGACATGACCTGGTCGCCGGACAGTCGCTGGCTGGCCTACGTCGAAGTCGCTCGCAACCTGTTTGCCCAGATCTGGCTGTACGACACGCACGCACAGCAGTCCGCGGCCGTCACCAGCGACCGGGTGAACAGCATGAGCCCTGCCTGGGATCCCACCGGGGCATTCCTGTATTTCCTGTCCGACCGCAATCTCGAGTCGCTCGTCGGGAGTCCGTGGGGCTCCCGCCAGCCCGAGCCGTTTTTCGACAAGGACATGGAGGTGTATCAGATCGCGTTGCGGCCAGGGCTGCGGTCGCCGTTCAGGCCGGACGACGAACTGAAGGACGGAACGGCAGAAACGGCAGACAAGACGGCGGCAGGAGCGGCAGGGGCGGCAGCAAAGCCGATCGCGATCGAGCTTGAGGAGTTGCAACGGCGGCTGGAGCGGGTGCCGGTGCCCGCCGGCAACTACAGCGGCCTCACGATCAACGGTGATGCGCTGTTCATGGTCTCCCGCGAGTCCGGGCCCGACGCCAAGGCACATCTCGTGGCAGTGAAGATCGCGAACAAGAACCCCAAGGCCGAGCCGGTCGTCGAGGACGTGCGGTCGTACGAGATGTCACTGGACGGCAAGAAGCTGCTCGTCCGCAAGGACACCGATCTGTATGTGATCGATGCGAAGGCCGCGAAGGCCACACTCACCGATGCACGGGTGGACCTCCGTGGCTGGACGTTTTCGATCGACGTGCGCGACGATTGGCGGCAGATCTTCGAGGACGCGTG
>JAOUDR010000464.1 GCA_029859185.1 Gemmatimonadota bacterium | reverse complement strand
CAGCGCGGTCTCTTCGACCCGGCCGCCATCGAGCGACTCCGGACGCAGGTGACCCACGGAGAGTTCATGCACGCCAAGCAGGTCTTCAGCCTCGTGATGCTGGAACTCTGGTACCGCGAGGTCCTCGAAGGCGGAGCGAGTCGCCGATGAGCATCACCGTCGTCTGCCCGTTTTACAACGAGGCGGAGATCCTCGAGGAGGCGCTCCGCACGTTGCTCGCGCAGCTCGGCTCGCTCCCGCACGCGTGGGAGCTGATCGTGGTGAACGACGGATCGACGGATGGGTCGGCCGAAATCGCGCAGCGCGTGGCGGAGGGCGATCACCGCCTTCGCGTCCTCGGCTACCGCCGGAACCGCGGACGCGGCTACGCGCTCCGCACCGGGATCGCCGCCGCCACGGGCGATGTCATCGTCACCACGGAGATCGATCTTTCCTGGGGCGAGCGCATCGTCCACGAACTGGTGGAGGCCATGGACGACTGGCCCGACGCTGACATCGTGGTCGCAAGCCCGCATCTGAAGGGCGGCGCGTACCGCAACGTCCCGCGCAGGCGCGTGTGGTTGTCACGGGTCGGAAACATGATCATCCGGACCTGCATGTCACGGGCGGCGACCATGAACACCGGCATGACCCGCGCCTACCGGCGTCCGCTCATTCAGTCGCTTCCGCTCACGGAAGACGGCAAGGAGTTCCACCTGGAAGTGATTCTCAAGGCGCGGGCCTTCGGTGCCCGCATCCGCGAGATCCCCGCTGTACTGGAATGGAAGGAGTACAAGCACCGGGGCGAGCGCGTCAAGCGCAAGAGCTCGTCGCGGGTGAACAAGCTGATCCTCTCGCACACACTCTTCAGTCTGTTCGCGACTCCGGTGCGCTATGTCTGGGCGATGAGCATGGCCTGTCTGCTGCTCGGGGCCCTCGCCCTGGCCTGGGCCTTGATCCTTCTCTACCTGCAGATGGTCTCCGCCTATGTCGCCCTGCTCAGTGTTTCACTGGTTGTGCTGGGCATCGTGCTTTTCGTCCTTGGTGTCGTGCTGCAGCAGGGGAACATGATTCAACGCGAGCTCTGGCTCATGCAGCGCCGCAGTCCTTCCGGAACGCGGCAAGAAGGGGAGTGATGTCATGGTGAGACTCCAGGTTCGATCGTTCCACAAGTGGCTTGGCGTCGGGACCGGACTGGTGCTCGGTGTATGGATCGTCAGCGGTGTGGTCGCGGTGCTCCCCCGGCCGACTCCGGACTTCATGACCTACCCGGACGAGCGACCCGACCCTGCGGCGGCGGTCCTTTCGCCGGCGGATGTCGTGGCACTGCTCAGCCAGGAGAACCGGCAGGCCACGTCGGTGGCGCTCCGGAACATCGGTGGCACCCTGCACTACGAAGTCCGCGATGCGGCCGGTGGAACGGCCGTCCTCGACGCCGCGACGGGAGCGCCCTTTCGGCTCTCGGAAGCGGAAGCCCGGGCGTACCTAGTCGCCCGGCTCCGGAGCGACGCGAGGATCAGTTCGGCGAGGCGGATCGAGGCTCATTCCTTCGTCTACCCGTACGGAGACCTGCCGGCCTACGCCTTCGGGATTGCCGGCAGTCTGGGGGCAACGGTGTACGTCACCGAAACGGGGCGCCTCGTCCCGCTCGACCTGGCAGGGAAGGTCTGGCTGGGCATCACGGGCCTCCACGTACTCGGACTGTTGACTCCGGTGCTGGGAAACGAGGGTCGGCGGCTCTTCATGGCGGGGGTAGGCACCTTGACGGGCATCCTCGTCCTGACCGGATTCTGGCTCAGCCTGCCGGCCCGGTGGCGGAAACGGGGGGGGCCGGCCCGCCCAGAGTCCGCGGGACGCTCCTGAGTGGTCCCCGCCGCCGAGTCACCGGTCGCCCGGCTGAGCGTAGTCGTGCCGAGCGTGAACGGGTGGAGCGACCTGGAGGGATGCCTGGCGGCACTGGACCGGCAGCGCGCGGACATCACGCTGGAAGTACTCGTCGTCGACCGGCTAGGTGAAGCACTCCGAGCGCGGGTGGCGGACACGTTTTCGTGGGCCGTCGTCATCCCGGTACCAACGGAAACGACCATCCCGGACATGCGCGCGTGCGCGTTCGCTCAGTGCACCGGCGACGCCGTCGCCGTCATCGAAGACCATGTGATCGTGCCCGATGGCTGGGCACGTGCGCTCGTCGCCGCCCTCAACGACGGGCACGACGTCGTCGGGGGCGCGGTGGAGAATGCGGCCACCGAGACGTTGCTGGACTGGGCCGCCTTCCTGTGTGAATACAGCCACTGCGTCCCGCCCCTGCCCGCAGGACCGGTAGCCTGGCTCACCGGCAACAACGTCGCATACCGGCGGGTCCTGCTGGAACAGTGCCGGGACGTCCTGGGCGCCGGTCGCTGGGAGAACGTGCTGCACGACGCCCTGCGCGCGCGCGGCGTCGAGCTCGTGTGCCGTCCGGAGATCGTCGTTGGTCACAAGAAGCACTACACCTTCGGGGAGTACCTGACCCAGCGATACCTGTACGCCCGCTCATTCGCCGGGGCCCGCGTCGCCAGCGAACCACTGACCAAGCGTCTCGCCTACGGCGTCGCCGCCTTCGGCCTAGCACCCGTCCTGTACTGGCGCATCGTCACCCGTGTTCTCAAGAAGGGACGCCACACCGACCGGCTCTGGCCTTCTCTGCCGCTGCTGGTGCCATTCGTTCTCTCCTGGGCGTGGGGTGAAGTGGTCGGATACTGGCGCGGGCCGGGCACCGCGCTCAGCAGGGTATGCTGACGCGGACGTGGAAGGCAGCGGCACGGGCCGCCCGGGCTCATCCCGCTGCCACGGTCCTGTGCACCCTCACCCTCCTGCTCTATCTGCCCGGGATCTGGTGGGGCGTTCCGTTCGCCGTGGCGCCGGATCGCGTGCAGGCCTGGGGAAGCGATGAACTGGCGCCGCTCGGACCCGTCGCCGAGCTCCATTCGGTCTTCCTCGCGCGGGCTCCACGGACCTTCAACCCGCAGTACCCGTTGCTCCAGTACCTGGTGCAGGCGGTCTTCGTCGCGCCCTACCTTGGCTGGCTGTTCGTCACGGGGAGGCTGAGCGGTCCGTACACGGACTACCCGTTCGGCCTGGTGGATCCCGCGACGGCGCTCATGGTCTTCACCCTGCTCGCGCGCGTCCC
>JAOUDR010000026.1 GCA_029859185.1 Gemmatimonadota bacterium | reverse complement strand
CAGGACCCGATCGACTTCCTGCACCCAGTCAGTGAGGGTCTGGAGTGTGTACTTCTGGATGCCCTCGCCCAGCTCGCCATCGCCGATCCCGCGCGCTTCGAGACAGGTGCCGCAGGCTCCGATACTCCCGCCATAGGAGATGATCAACCGGAGCAGGGCCTCGAAGTTGTAGTAGCCCTTGGGCACGGACTGGCCTGCTTTGGCGCCGGACGTTGCGTCCCCCATCAGGAACACCCACACCTCCTCGCTTTCACGGGTGGCGAGCGAGGCCGCGAGCCGCAGCGCGTTGTAGGAGCGCTCGCTGCCGTAGGGGGCGTCGTTCACGATGAACAGGGTACGCATCCGTCACCTCAAGATTGGTCCGAGCCGCACAGTGGCGTCGAGCTAGGGGCACACTCGGATGGCATCGTAGCACAACCAGTGGGAAGCGGTCGTGAAGCTTGCATTAAGAAGCATCCCTCCCGTGGGCTGACGTTGTGCTAGTAACTCGTTACAGCGAGGGTACTTATGGCTCGGCGACCACGGGTGCGCGCGCCAATTCCCGGTCATGCCTCACTGGCGGCGCATGCGATAAGGTGAAGCGGTCTTTAATGAGGGGTTTGTGAACTTCTGTAGGGCTCGGAGGTACTCTATATTCTGTGAGCGTGAGTGGACGTGACCCCAGCCACCTCTTTCGGTGAATTCATCCATGCGTGCTTCCCACAAAGTCCTGCTCGCCGGCGCGCTCGTCGTCGGAACCGTCGGTTTCCTCATGGCGAGCGGTATCAAGGAAACCGGCGTCTACTTCCTGACCCCGACGGAACTCGCGGCCAGGGTCTCCGCCGACCCGTCGTTCCACGACGTGGGCGTGAAGATGGGTGCGAAGGTCGTGACCGGCACGATCGAGCGCGACGTCGGTACGCAGACCATCCGGTTCGCGGTGACCGACGGGCAGGTGACGTATCCGGTGGTGTATCGTGGACTCGCGCCGGATACCTTCACCGACGATGTCGAGGTCGTGGTCGAGGGACGACTCCAGCCGGACGGAACGTTCCGCGCCACCACGTTGCTGGCGAAGTGCGGCTCCCGGTACGAAGCCGTGCCGGAAGCGTGATGTCATGACGATCCTCGGACAACTTGCGCTGTGGCTTGCCCTGCTGCTGAGCGCGTGGGGGGCGGTGGTGGGGTATCTGGGCGGCCGACGCGGCGACCCGGCGCTGATCCAGAGCGCGCGCCGCACGACGTACGCCCTGATGGGCCTGCTCACGGTGGCGTCGCTCGCGCTCGTGGTGGCCCTGCTCAAGAACGACTTCAACGTCACGTACGTGGCGAGCTACTCCAGCCGGAACCTGCCGACCGCCTACAAGCTGTCGGCGTTCTACGGCGGGCAGGCCGGCAGCCTGCTCTTCTGGGCGTGGGTGCTCACGCTGTTCGCGGCCGCCGCCCAATGGGTCACGGGGCGGCGCTACGCCTATCTCCTGCCGTACGTCGCCGCGGTGACGTCGGTGGTGACGCTGTTCTTCGTGTCCGTGACGTTGTTCGGTGCCAACCCGTTCGAGCGGCTCGACTTCACGCCGATGGACGGGCGGGGGTTGAACCCGCAGCTCCAGAATCCGGGCATGGTGATCCACCCGCCGATGCTCTACCTGGGCTACGTCTCGATCACCATCCCGTTCGCGTTCGCCGTCGCCGCCCTCCTCTCGCGGCGGCTGGATGTCGGCTGGCTGCACGCGATCCGCAAGTGGACGTTGCTCTCGTGGGTGTTCCTCTCCGTCGGCATCACGCTCGGCATGTGGTGGGCGTACGTCGAGCTGGGGTGGGGTGGGTACTGGGCCTGGGACCCGGTCGAGAACGCGAGCTTCCTGCCTTGGCTCACGATGACCGCGTTCCTGCACTCGGTCATGATCCAGGAGAAGCGCGGGATGCTGAAGCGGTGGAACGTGATCCTGGTGGGGTTCTCGTTCGCGCTCTCCATCTTCGGTACCTTCATCACCCGCAGCGGCATCATCTCGAGCGTGCATTCGTTCGCCCAGTCGCCGGTCGGGACGTTCTTCGCCTGGTTCCTGCTCCTGGGCGGTGTGTTCATGGCGTGGCTCACCTGGTCGCGCTGGGACCTGCTGCAGACGGAAGCCAGGCTCGAGAGTGCCCTCTCGCGCGAAGCGAGCTTCTTCTTCAACAACCTGCTGCTCGTGGGCATGGCCTTCTCGGTGTTGTGGGGCACCGTCTTCCCGATGATCTCGGAGCTGGTGCGCGGCACCCAGGTCACGGTGGGGCCGCCGTTCTTCAATCAGGTGAACATCCCGATTGGACTTGCCCTGCTGGCCCTCACCGGGATCGGCCCGCTGATTGCGTGGCGCAAGGCGAGTCCGGGGCACCTGCGGCGCCAGTTCCTCGCCCCGGTGGGCGTGGCGCTCGTCGTCGGGGCCGTCCTGGCCGCCCGCGGGATGTCGGACGCCTACGCGCTGCTGGCGCTCGTGCTGGCCGCGTTCGTGACGGCGACCATCGGGTTGGAGTTCTGGCGCGGCGTCGGCGCGCGGCACCGGCTGCACGGCGAGCACTACGCGCTCGCCTTCGCGCGACTCGTCGGCCGGAACCGTCGGCGCTACGGCGGCTACATCGTGCACCTTGGGATCGTGACGTACTTCGTGGGCTTCACGGGCGCGGCGTTCAAGACCGAGCTGGAGGCCTCGCTCAAGCCCGGCGAATCCGTGACGATGCAGTCGCCGTACGGCGAAGCGCTGACGTTCACGCACCTGGGGGTGTCGCAGTACGAGGCCCTGAACCGCTTCGTATCGGCGGCCAGCGTGGAGATTCAGCGTGACGGCGAGCGGATTGGCATCCTCACGAGCGAGAAGCGCCAGCACGTGGACTCGTTCGGACGCGCGTCGTTCGAGCCGTCCACGGAGGCGGCCATCAAGTCCGACCTGCGCGAGGACCTGTACGTCGTGTATGCGGGGTCGGTGGACGGCACCGAAGAGGCGGTCTACAAGTTCACGATCAATCCGCTCGTCATGTGGGTGTGGCTCGGCGGCGCGATCCTCGTACTCGGGGGCATGGTCACGATGTGGCCCGGTGGCGGCCCAACCGACCGCGCGGCACAGCGGGCGCTGGAGGGGTACCGCACCCAACTCGCGGCCACGGAGACGGCGGCGTCCTGATGCCGATCGATCGCCGAGGATTCCTGCGGGTCGGGGCGCTGGCCGTCCTGCCGGCGCTGGGTGGCCGGCTCGGCCAGGACACGACCGCCGCCGCCCCGCTGTATCAGCCCGACCTGGCTGGCCGTCCCCGCGAGCGGGTGACGGACTATCAGAATGACCCGTTCATCATCGGCATCGAGCGGCGGTTACGATGTACGTGCGGGTGCAACCTGGACATCTACACGTGTCGGACGACGGATTTCACCTGCACGTACTCACCGGCACTGCATCGCGAGCTCGTGGATCTGGTTGAGCAGCATCTGTCGGCCGATGAGGTCGTCGCGGCGTTCGTGGCGAAGTACGGCCAACAATCGCTGATGGCGCCGCCCAAGGAGGGTTTCAACTGGGCGGGCTATCTCCTGCCGGGCGTGGCCATCACGCTGGTCGGCTCGGTGCTTGGCTGGGTCCTGCTGCGGCGGGCGCGGGCGCCGGTGGCGGTGGGGGACGCGGCCGTGACCGGTGTGCTGTCGACCGACGACGAGGCTCGCCTGCGGACCGAGCTCGACAAGCTGGAGAGTTGACGGATGCTGGAACTGCTTGCGGGAGTGGTGGTGGCGGTGGCGGCCTTGGCGCTCGTGCTCGAGCCCCTGGTGCGCCAGCCGGGCGTCGAGGGCCTCGGGGTGCCTGACGACTTCGATGCCACGCCGCTCGAGGAGTCGGAATCGCCGAAGGTCCAGGCGTTGCTCGCGCTCAAGGAGATCGAGTTCGACCGCGCGACCGGGAAGCTGTCGGACGAGGACTACGCGCAGCTCAAGTCCCGGTATGGGCGGGATGCGCTGGCCGCCATGGAGACCGAGGCGCAGCAGTCCGCGGTGGTGGCCGGCGCCGACGATCCCGCCGAAGCCCTGATCCAGGCGGTCCGACAGGACCTCCAGGTCTGCCCGGCCTGCGGGCCGCGCCCGGAAACCGGTGCGACCTTCTGTTCGGAGTGTGGCCGGCCTCTCGCCGTTCCTGTGAGCTAGATCACCCACTTAACACGACCGGGCGTGGAGCGTCTCACGGGGTGAAGCGACATCTTTCACCTCGTGGGACTTCTTCTTGATGTGAGGACGACGATGCGACGACATCTAGCTTTGGCGGGCATGGCCGCCCTGGTCTTGGCGGCGTGCAGCGACGACCCGACCGGTCTGCAGGACAACGCGACCACCGAAGACCGACAGGCCGTGGTGGAGGCGTTGGAGACGTCGGGCTGGTTCACCGACGCGTTTGGCACGGACGGTGCCGCGGAGGACCTGAACCTCGCGACGTCGTTTGACCTCGACCTCTCCTCGGTAGCCGCGCAGGACACGGTTCCGCTCGTCCGCCGCTGGGGGCGCCGGCACGGGACGCCCGTGAACCGCACCGTCACGGTCTCGGTTACCGGCGATACGGCGCGGGTCGAGATGGTCGTCACGTTCGACGGGGTGTTCGTGCTCGACCGGACTCCGGACGCCGTCCCGAACGCGACCCAGAAGCCGCTGCAGGAGCAGGCGGTGCAGCGGGCGGTCCTCGTCCGACGCGAGGAGTCGGATACGGCGCCCCGCCGGTGGCAGCTCGTCGCCCTGAGCCCGCGCGAATGGCGGATGACGGACCAGGCCAAGCGGACGGTACGGATCGCCCGGGTCGTGGTGCGCGTGAACGACGAGGTCAAGCTCGACGTCGAGGACCCGGCGGAGCTGTTCGGTGTGGACAATCGCATCCCGCGCCTGCGGCTCGGCGATTCCGTGAGCGTGTTCGCCGAGGTCGAGAACACGACCGGCATCGACAACGTGCCCCCGACCTTCGTCTTCCTGCACGTGTTCCACCACGGGCCGAACGCCCAGGGGTGGGTCCGCATCCCGATGCGCCAGCGCGACGACGGCGTGTACGTTCGGCACTGGATCGTCCGGTTCCCCGGCCGGGAGCGGATCGTGGTGGACGCGATCGACGCCCAGACCTTCAATACGGACACCGAAGACGATTACCGGGCGAACGGCTGGGGGATTCCATATCGGATCGAGTAGGTAACCGTTAGCCGTTAGCCGAGTGCCGAGTGCCGAGTGTGAAAGAGGCCGGGAGTGACACCCCCGGCCTCTTTCGCGTTCTTGTCGGCCATCGGCCATCGGCCATCGGCTAACGGCTAACGGTCAGAACTCAAACTCCTCCATCCGCGCGAGGCCGATCCGCAGTGGCAGGGCGGTCGCCAGCAGACAGATCAGGAGCACGCCGGCAAGCGGGAGCAGGAACTGGGGGGTCAGCACCCGGAGGGGCTCGTCGTTGCGGGTCGCCTGCAGGTAGGCGTACACCGGACTTGCCTCGAGCACGATGATGACGGCCAGCAGGGCGACGGTCGTCATCATGAAGACGAGACCGCCGAACGACGTGGGGATCTGCGCGGCGTTCTCCGTATCGAACTGCGGATAGAGCGCCCCGAAGCCGAGCGCCAGCGCGGCGATGGCCAGCGTCAGCAGCAGGATCGTCCCGATGCCCACCGCCATCATGAACGGCGTCGCCTTGAGCAGCACGTTAGTGAACACGGTGATGATCAGGGCGAGCACGAGCAGGGGAACGGTCCCCGTCCAGTACTTGGACCAGAGCAGGGCACGGAGGTCGAGCGGGCTCGAGCGCAACAGCCACATCTGCCGGCCCTCGAGCGAGACGGCCGGGAAGATGAACCGCGCCGCGATGGCGGCGAGCACGAAGCCCGCCAGACCGAGATTCAGAAAGGACACGAGCGTGACGAAGAAGAACGGGACCTGTTCCCCCGTGAACAGCGGGAGCGCCCGGATGTTGAACAGGTAGATCACGACGAGCACCCCGAGTAGGATCAGCTGGCTCCACTGGGTCGCGTCACGGAAGAACAGCTTGATGTCCTTCACGATGAACTCGCGCTTCGCGACCGAGAGGAAGCGGCCGACCGGTGCGAGCGCCGCCTGCCAGAACCACCCGCGCACGAACCGCTCGGCGCCTTCCTGCGCCTTGGTGAAGCCCACGGGATAGAGCCGTTGGTGGAGCACCGCGCCCACGACCACGAAGGCGCCCGCCGTGCTCCACAGGAGCGCGATGTCGAGCCAGGCCCACGAGCCAACGAGGTAGCCCATCACCGAGCGGGCCGCCCACTCACTCGGCAGGAACGGCGAGGTGGGCGCTCGGAGGATCGTGATGAAGTCGAGCAGATTCCGAAACCCCTCGGGCCGTGCCAGCTGCTCGGGGCGTATCAGGCGGAAGAGCAGGACGAGGATCCCCGCCGCGGCAATCGTGATGACGGAGAGCAGGTCCCGCGTCCGCCGGGCGGGGAACACGTTGACCAGAATGAGGGTGGTGGCGCTCCCGACGACGGCCGGGAGCATGAGCAACGGGAAGAAGACCGCGATCACGACGACCGGGAACAGCAGACCACCGTCGTACACGACGCCGTACGCGGCAAAGATGGGTACCGCCATCAGTGCCACCATCCATGAGCTGTGCAGCAGGGTCTCGCCGAGCTTGGCGAGATAGAGATCGAGCCAATCCACTGGGGCGGACACCAGCAGATCGAGGTCCCTGGCCAGGAAGAACGACGAGAGGGCGGTCACGACGTTCGACAGCAGCAGGATGGATAGGAAGCTCAGCAGCGCGAGCCCCAACAACTTGCCGGCCAGCAGGGGGCCGATCTCTTCGACGCCCCGGAAGTAGGCGAGCACGCGGTACAGCACGCCGAATACCATGAGCCAGAACAGGAGGCCGACGACCGCGAGGACGACGATCTTGCCGCGGCCACCGGTGGCCCGGCCCTGACGCAGGCGCGTGCGACTGGTGCGCCACTTTGGCGAGATGAGCGTGAAGAGGGAGGGCGTCATCCTTCCAGGATCGCCGCGAGCTCGCGTGCCGCGCTCCCGCCGGTGAGCCGCAGGAACAGGTCCTCGAGGGAGGCGTCCCCGGAGGCCGTCTGCTGCCGCAACTCCGCCATCGTGCCACGGGCGGCGATCTCCCCGTTCTGGATGATGGCGATCCGGTCGCACATCGCTTCGGCCACTTCCATCGTGTGGGTGCTCATCAGCACGGTGCCGCCCCGCGCCGTGAATGCGCGAAACAGATCCTTGAGCAACCGGGCGCCCTTGGGATCGAGTCCCACCATGGGCTCGTCCACGACGATCAGTTCGGGGCGGTGCACCAGCGCGCTCGAGATGATCAGCTTCTGCCGCATGCCGTGGCTGTACGCCTCGACCAGCTCGTCGCGCCACTGGGACAGCTCGAACACCTCGAGCAGCTCGCCGATGCGATGCTCGACGACGTCCCCGTCCTGACCGTACAACGCCGCCACGAAGCGCAGGAACTCGCCACCCGTGAGCTTCTCATAGATGAACGGACGATCCGGGATGAAGCCGAGGATGGCCTTGGCCTTCATCGGGTCGGCGATGAGATCGACGCCGCCGAGGACGACGCGCCCGGCCGTCGGTCGCAGAATGCCGGCGATCATGCGGAGCGTCGTGGTTTTGCCCGCGCCATTGGGGCCGAGGAATCCGAACAGCTCCCCGCGCGGGACGTGGAGGTCAATCCCGTTGACCGCGGTGAACGTGCCGAAGCGCTTCGTGAGTCCTTCGAGTCGGATCATGACGCCGGTCCCCTCGCGACGACTTCAATGCCCAGACGCCCGACGAGTCGAATGAGCTCGAGCTGCCGGGCCAGTCCCCCGACGGTCAATCGCAGGTGCGCGGCGTCGGCGGGGAACTGGCCGAAGGTGGGATCCACGGCGACCCATTTGCCGAGCCACACTTCGGGCCACGCGTGATAGTAGAAGGTGCCGTCCAGGTAGACGAGTCCCGCGACCGTCCGGGTCGGGAGGCCCACCGCGCGCGCGAGCGCCGTGAACAGGACGGTGTGCTCGTTGCAGTCGCCTGCGCGGCGCGCGTACACATCCACCGCGCTGGGTACGCCCACCGAGACCTCCTTGCGGAGGTTCTCGAACACCCACTGCGTGAGCCGCTGCGCGGCCCGCTCCGGCCGCCGGGTGTTCTCGATGATCCGCCGGGCCTGCGCCTGCAGGACGGGGTCGTCGCTCTGGATGAGGGGCTCGGGCTGCTGGAAGGGAACCAGATCCGCCCCCGCCGTGGGCAGGCGGTAGCCCGCCTGCAAGGCCGATGGGGTCTCCCGCTCGATGAAGACCGTGTCGCCGACGAGCCGCTGCCGGCCACCGTCGAGATCGAGTCCGGCGAGAGACTGGCCGGAGAGCCGCAACGCGAGGTCGCGCAAGGTGTCGGGGGCCAGCCGCACGTTGGCGGCGATGGCGGTGCCGCGGATGAGGTCGGTGCCCGCCGCCAGGGCGGCCGCCGTGTCCCGCATCCGGAAGTTCTCATACACGACTTCGTAGGCGGACCGTACGAGGCGGAACCCGATGGCCGATTGGGCGGCCAGCAGCCGGCCGCCGTCGTCGATCCAGCTGTCGAACGGCATCCGCCCCGAGGCGTCTCGGATCCGCCAGGCGCGAACGGTGTCGAACACGACCGGGACCCACCGCCCGGCCATGGCATCGAATACGGCCGTGTCCTGCGGCACGATCAGCGTCGACTCCGCGGCGACCTCGATGGCGACGTCGCGTCCCGAGAGCTGAACCGGATCGAACACGCGGATGGTGTAGGTTCGGCCCACCGCGAGCGTGCCGCCGAACGCCATGCGCAGGGGAATGAGCTGCGGGAGCACGATGGGGCCGTCGAGCGGCACCCGCCGCATTTCCCGGGTCTCGTCACCGATGAGCTCCAGTGAGAGGAGCGTGTCGCCGATCACCGTCCCGGTGACGGCAAAGCGCACACCTGCGGTGCGGAGCGTGGCCGAGAACCCGCGCAGCTCGAGGGTGCGGCTCAGCGCCACGTCGGTGCGTGCCTCGGTCCGTTGCAGGGTGCCGAGGACCGGGATCTCGAGCACCACGAGCTCGACGAGCTGCAGCGTGTCGAGCAGGGTGTCGATCGTGGTGGAGGCGTAGCCGACCTGGGTCCCCCCCATCTCCACACTGAAATAGGTGGCGCCGGGTGGAAGGGACAGCACGGCCTCGGCCAGGCGCTCGCCGGCCGGGCGCAGGAACTCGCGCTTGGCCAGCAGCCCCAGCGCGACCAGCCACACCAGCACGAGCGCCGCGGCGATCCCGCGGCGACTCACGTGTCGGTCTTCCGGATGTAGGCTTCCACCACCTGACGCTCCTCATCGCTTTCCACGACGATCGTGATCTCGCGCGGGTACCCCTCGGGGCCCGGCACCGCCACCAGGACGGCGCCCATGAGGTCCGCGGCGTCCTCGAGCGTCAGGTTGCCGGCGCCCGTGCCCAGCAATGGCGTGGCCAGGTGGGCCAAGTGCCAGTCAGCCGCCCGCTGGAGGACGGCCGTGAGCGCGCGGCGGACGCCGTCCCGGGTCACGGGCTCCGTGGCGCTCCTAATGATAGCATGGATGATGAGCTCGACCTCGAGGTCGCCTGCGCCGGTCACCACGGCCGACCCGACGGCGAGCTCCCGCTCCGTGCGTGCCTGGTCCCAGAACGACGCCCCACCCACCTGCTCGAGCCGCCGCAGTCCCGGGGTGGTCGGTTCGAGGAGGGCAGTGGCGGGTCGAACGATCGCATCCGCGGTGACGAACGCGAGGTCGTCCACCACGACACGGATCACGCGCCGGCGAGCTCCCGCGATCGGCGGTACATCTGCGCGGCCTCGGTAGGGCGATTCAGGCGGTCGTACACGATGCCCAGCCCGCGTAGCGCCTTCGCGTTGTTCGGGCGCAGCTCGGTCGAGCGCTGGAACGCCTGCAGCGCACCATCCAGATCGTCGACCTTGTTGAGCGCCTCGCCCAGGTGGTCGTACGCGGCGGCGGAGCTGGGGTCCAACTCCACCACACGTCGGAGATGGGGGATGGCGTTGCGCCACAGGCCGGCCCGCGACAGCACCACCCCGAGCGCGAAGTGGGCTTCCGGGTTAGCCGGTTCCACGTGCACCGCGTGCGCGAGATCGCGCTCGGCATGCGTGAACTGGCCCAGGCCCCCGAAGACGTTCCCCCGTCGCAGCAGCGCCTCGAGGTGGTCGGGCTGCTGCTCGAGGACCCACCCCAACTCGGCGAGTGCCGTATCGTGGTCACCAAGGCGGTCGAGGAGGGCCGCCAGGCGCACGCGCGCGGTGTAGTGCCGCGGGTTGTTCTCGAGGAGTTCCTGGTAGATCCCGGCCGCCCGGGCGACGTCGCCCTGCGCGGTGGCCTCGGCCGCGGCACGCAGCAGGAGATCCTCGGTCGGCGGTTCCGGCAGCCGGGCGCCCGCGACCGGCTCTGCGGGCGCGGCCTCGGTCGGTGGCGTCTCCACCAGCTCGAACGGCATCGATGTAGGCGCGGGCGTCGCCGGCCCGGCGACGTATGGGGTGCGCCGCCGGCGCCGATGATGCCTGCGATTCATGCCGCCACCTCGGTCGTCTCCGCGGAAAGCCACGCCAGATAGGACGGGAGTCCCGCGCCTACCGGGATGGCGAGCAACTCGGGCACGTCGTACGGGTGGAGGCGGTCGACCGCCTCCACAAGGGCGTCCCACCGGCCCTGGACGGTCTTCAGGAGCACCAGGGCCTCGTCGTCGGTGGTCACGGCGTCCTTCCACCGATAGATCGACGTCGCGCCCGGCACCACGGTCCCACACGCCACCAGCCTCGCCGCGACGAGCTCCCGGACGAGGTCGTGGGCGGCCTCGGGGGTGGCGAGCGTCGTCAGCACGACGAGGGGGTCCTGGGGATTGGTCACGGGCGACGCACCTCGAGATCGCAGCGGGGAGGCCAAAGTACCCCCCGTCGCGGGGCGGCCGCAAGTCGGCGCGGAGGATTGCGGGGTGAGGGTCCCCGTTGACCGCGAATTCAGTCGATCGGTACGTTCACAGGTTATGGCCGAAGATCTCCTGATCGTACGCGGCGCCCGCGTCCACAACCTCCGAAACGTGACGGTCGAGATCCCACGCGACCGTCTGACCGTGATCACCGGCCTGTCGGGGTCCGGAAAGTCCTCGCTCGCGTTCGACACCATCTACGCCGAGGGGCAGCGGCGGTATGTGGAGTCGCTCTCGGCCTACGCCCGCCAGTTCCTCGGCCTGATGGAGAAACCGGATGTGGACGCGATCGAGGGCCTGTCGCCAGCCATCTCCATCGAGCAGAAGACGACCGGTCACAACCCACGGTCCACGGTCGGCACGGTGACGGAGATCTACGACTATCTGCGACTCCTCTGGGCCCGTGCCGGGATTCCGCACTGTCCCAACGACGGGGCCCCCATCCGGCGGCAGAGCGCCACGCAGATCACCGATGCCGTGCTGCAGTGGCCGGACGGCACGAAGATCGAGATCGTCGCGCCGCTGGTCCGCGGGCGCAAGGGAGAATTCCGCGATCTGTTCGAGGGCGCACGCCGTCAGGGGTTCGTGCGCGTCCGGGTGGACGGCACGGTCCACGAGCTCGCCAGTCCGCCGAAGCTGAATCGGCGCGTGAATCACGACATCGGACTCATCGTGGATCGCCTGGCCGTGCGGCGCGACGACCGCAGCCGGCTGCACGATTCGATCGAGACGGCGCTCAAGGCCGCGGACGGCCTGGTGGAAGTGGTGCGGGGGTCCGCCACGACGATCTTCTCGGAGCGGTTCGCCTGTCCCACATGCGGGTATTCGTTGGCCGAGCTGGAGCCGCGGCAGTTCTCATTCAATTCGCCGTATGGGGCCTGCACGGCGTGCGGCGGACTGGGGACCCGGCGGGAGGTGAGTCCCGAGCTGGTGCTCGGCGACCACCGCATCTCGATTGTCGAGGGGGTGGTGCTCCCGTGGGGCGAGCCCAGCGGGTACCTGCGGAAAGTCGTCCTCCCGACGCTCGCCCAGACCTTCCACTTCCCGCTCGAGGCCCCGTGGGGTGAACTGCCCGCCGGGGCCCGGGACATCCTCCTGCATGGGGCCCCCGACAAGAAGCTGCGGTTCCCGGCCGGCACCGGGTCCGCGGCCTACGAGAGTGTGTGGGAAGGCATCCTCCGGAACGTCGAGCGACGCTACCGCGAGACCTCGTCCGACGCGGTACGGACCCAGCTCGAGGAGTACATGACCGAGCGCCCGTGCGACGCGTGTGGTGGGCACCGCCTCAAGCCGGAGAGTCTCAGCGTGCTCGTGCAGGGGCGGAGCATCGGGGCGATCGCGGACCTGGCGGTCACGGACGCGCTGGCGTTCTTCGAGCACATTCCCCTGAGCGACGCGCCGGGCTCGCTCGACGCGGAGGTCGCGGGTCCGATCCTGCGCGAAGTCGTCGAACGGCTCTCCTTCCTGCGCGACGTCGGTCTGGAGTACCTGACGCTCGGGAGAGCGGCCGGATCGCTCTCCGGAGGTGAGGCCCAGCGCATTCGCCTGGCGACCCAGATTGGGAGTCGGCTGGTTGGGGTGCTCTACATCCTGGACGAACCGTCGATCGGGCTGCACCCGCGGGACAACGGTCGGCTGCTGGCGACGCTGCGCGGTCTCCGCGATCTCGGCAACACGGTCCTCGTCGTCGAGCACGACGAAGAGACGATCCGGGCGGCGGATCACGTGGTGGACCTCGGCCCCCGCGCCGGGCGGTTCGGGGGAGAGGTCGTCGTGGACGGGACCCTGGACGACGTGCTGGCCCATCCCACGTCCCTCACGGGACGGTACCTGCGCGGCGAGCTGCGGATTGCGCTGCCGTCGGCGCGGCGGCCGGTGGGGGCGGATCGGGCCCTGCGCGTGGTTGGCGCGCGCCAGCAC
>JAOUDR010000463.1 GCA_029859185.1 Gemmatimonadota bacterium | reverse complement strand
TCTTCCTCTTCGTGGGGTGCGGCTCCGTCGTACTCGATGCCGCCCGCGGTGGGCTCCTCGGGCTCGGCGGCATCGCGTTCGCCCACGCGCTGGGGTTCGCGATCGGCGTCACCATTGCCATGCCGATCTCCGGTGGCCACCTCAACCCGGCGGTGACCTTCGCCGTCTGGATGGCAGGCCGGATCGAGCTGCGACGTGCAGCGCTCTACGTCGTGGCGCAGCTCGCGGCCGCGGTCGTCGCCGCCCTGGTCATTCGTGCGCTGTTCCCGGCAACGGCGGCGGAATCCACGAGCCTCGGCGTCCCGCGGATCGCGCAGGACATCACGCTCAGCACCGCCGTCTTCGTGGAGGCCGTGCTCACCTTCTTCCTGGTGAGCGCCGTGTTCGGCACCGCGGTGTCGCCACATGCGCCCCGCGTCGGGGGCTTTGCCATCGGACTGACATTGCTGCCGGCGATTCTGGTGGGCGGACCGCTGACCGGCGCCGCGCTCAACCCCGCGCGGGCCTTTGGGCCGGCCCTCGTGGCCATGGACTGGCACGGACATCTGGCCTACTGGATTGGGCCGCTCCTTGGCGCGGCGGTGGCGGCGTTCATTTGGGCCAAGCTGCTCCTCCCGCTGCCGACCGACCCGGAGCCATAGGCACCTGCCGATCCTCGCCCGACCGCGGTCCGCGCTCACCAGCCTCGCGCTGCGGCGGGCACGGCGGTTGCTGTCCGCCCACCCGCGGCGGGCAGCCCGATGGCTGGAGCTGGCCTGTCGTGCGGCGCCGAGATTCAGCGAAGCGCATCGATCCCTCGTCACGCTGACCGGGCAGGGCGATCCCATGCGCGCGATCGAGGTCGCCGGTCGCTGGACGCTCCGCTTCACGGACAGCAGCGAGGCCTGGGTTACGCTCGGTGCCGCGTGCCGGGTCGCCTACCGCACGCGGGACGCCCTCGTGGCCTACGAGCGGGCGTTGCAGATCGAAGAGCGGGCGGATGCGGCGCTTGCCGCCGGTCACCTCTACCGCTTGCGCGGCGACCACAAGAACGCGGGTGCCCGATTCGCGCGGGCGTATGCCGCGGGCGCGGGGCCCGACGCGCTGCGGGAGAACGCGCGCGCCCTGGCCGCCGCTGGAGATCAAGCGGCGGCGGCGGAAGCGATTCGGTTGTGGGAGCGGGAGACGGGGAGAGGGTGGACGGAGTAGGCCGTTTGCCGTTAGCCGTTAGCCGTTTGCCGTTTGTCGATTGCCGTTTGCCGTTTGCCGTTTGCCGACGCGTGCGAGGGTAGCGCCTGGTCCGCCCGGTCCGCCCTTCTAGTCTCGGCGGCGCTGGTCGCGGATTCGGGCTAGGAGCGAGAGGGTGTAGCCTACCAGGATGATCGCGGCCACCACGTAGGCCGCGATCATGAAGTTGGTGTTGTCAGGAGGCATCGGCGAGCTCCTCCTCATGCGCTTCGTGGAGCAGGCCCAGTGCATAGCGCAGCATCAGGAACCCCACGTACAGCACCGAGAATACGGCCACGGACATCATGAGTGTCGTGAGCATGTCGTCCGGCAGCGACGGTCGGCTGGGCTTCAGCACGATGGGCGCCGGGTGCAGGGTCCGGAACATGTACACGGTGAGGTGGATGAACGGCACCAGGATCATGCCCATGATGCCGATCACCGCCGAGAACCGCCCACGCATCCCGGGATCCGTGAGGACCCCGCGGAGCACGATATAGCCGACGAACAGCAGGAACAGGAACAGCGTCGAGGTCAGCCGCGCGTCCCACGTCCACCAGGTTCCCCAGATTGGCTTGCCCCAGATGGGGCCGGTCGTGAGGATGACGAAGGAGAAGGCCACCCCCACTTCGGCCGACGCCGCCGCCGCCAGGTCGATCCGGCGATCCTTGAGCCAGAGGTACAGGATGCTCAGGAGCCCGGTCACGACGAACGCCATCAGCCCCGCCCACGCGGCCGGGACGTGGATATAGAAGATCTTCTGCGCCGCGCCCTGGGTCGCTTCGACCGGGGTGTACTTGAGCGCGCGCAGATAGACAGCCGCCACCCCAAGGAGGGCCACGGCAGTGACGACCCCGCCCAAGCGGGCGATGCGCGCACCGCTTTCCCGCAACGTCATTCGTCGAGTACCACCTGGAAGAGGAGCGCCGCGGCTGTGACGAACGCGACGTCGAAAGCGCCGATCAACTTAAGCCAGCCTGCGAGGTCACTCAAGGGTCGTCCCTCGAGCAGTCGGGCCGTCAGCTGCACCCCGCCCACGAGCGGCGGCACGAGAAACGGCAGGAGCAGGAGCGGCAGCATCAACTCGGCGTAGCGGGTGCGCACCGCCATGGCGCTCAGCAGCGTGCCCACCGCCACGAAGGCGATCGTGGCCATCGCGATCACCAGCACCAGTTCCCCGAACCGCAACCAGATCGGCACGTCGTAGAACAAGACGAAGAGCGGGAGGCTGATGGCCTCGATGGCGCCAACGAACGCGAGGTTGGCGCCGAACTTCCCCCAGAAGATCGCCGCGGGGGGTGCGGGCGTGAGCAGGATCCCATCGAGGGCCTTGAGCTCCCGCTCGATGAGGAACGCCCGATTGAGGCCGAGCATGGCCGCGAAGGTGAACGTCACCCACAAGGCACCCGGCGCGATGTCCTGCGCCGATACGGCCGTGGGATCGCGCGAGAAGAACAGCACAGCGAGCACCAGCACCGCGAACACCAGGCCGGACGCAAACGCCGTCTTGGTACGCCACTCGATGGCGATGTCCTTGACGGCAATGTGCCATGCGGCACGCAGGGTGGCGCCCATGGCTACTGGTCCTCCTGCATCAGGGTCGCAAACACGGCCGCCGGATCGCGACCGGCGAGGGACTCGAGCGGCCCGAGCCGGCCCGCGGCGAGCCGCGCCATGTGCGTGGCCACGCGCCCGAGCCGTTCCATCTCGTGGCTCACGATGATCATGGCCGTCCCCCGCTCCCGGAACGACATCAGCAGCTCCACGAGGGTCCGGGACGCCGCGGCGTCGAGACCGCTCAGTGGCTCGTCGAACAGGAGCAGGCCCGGCCCGTGGAGCAGCGCGCGGGCAATGGCCACCCGCTGCAGCATGCCGCGGCTGAACGTCCCGACCCGGTCGTCCGCCCGCCGGGCAAGGCCGACCTGCTCCAACAACGTGTCCACCCGCTCCCGGTCGG
>JAOUDR010000462.1 GCA_029859185.1 Gemmatimonadota bacterium | reverse complement strand
GTGCTCGAGGGAGACACGCTGCGATTCGTGGCGCAGACGCTCGACGCGCGCGACCAGCCGATCCGCGCGATGGCTCCGCACTGGACGTCCGGTGACAGCAGCATCGTGGCGGTGGACTCCATGGGGGGAGCCCTCGCGCTCGCACCGGGCTGGGCTTCACTCACCGCCGTGCACGGGACCTTCGAGGCTCGGATCGCGGTGCAGGTCGAGCTGGCTCCCGCAGCCATCACGCTCGTGGCTGGCGGGGACCAACGGATGCCGGCGGGCCGAGCACTCCCGCGTCCGGTCGTTGCGCGCGTCGTGTCACGCGGCGGCACCCCCATTCCCAACGTGCCCGTAGCGTTCCTGCCGGCCGACGGCGAGGGCGTGGTGGAACCCGACACCGTAGCAACCGACCGCGATGGCGAGGCGCGGACGACTTGGACGCTGAGCAGTCGCGCCGGCGGGCAACAGCTGCTGGTCACGACGCTCGCGCTCGACAGCTCGCTCGTGGTGACGGCGGAGGCGGATCCGATTCCCGGCAACACGACGGTTACCCCTAGGGACACGCTGCTGACCGGCACGGCAGGAGATTCGCTCGTCGGGCCGGTGGTCGTGCGGGCGGCGGATTCGACCGGGGCCGCGTTGGTGGATGTGCCGGTCGCCTGGAGCGCGCTGGACCGCGGTGCGGTCGAGCCCAGCAGCGATCGAACCGACTCCCTCGGCGAAGCACGTGCACGATGGACCCTGGGACCGCGCGCCGGCCGGCAGCGCCTTCGCGTCCAAGTGGGGAATCCGCAAACCATTCCACCCGTCACGATCACGGCCAGCGCGACGCCGGGTGCTCCCACGCAGATCGTCACCGTCAGTGGCCAGGGTCAGTCGGGAACGGTCGGCCGCCGCCTCTCCAAGGCCGTGATCGTGGGAGTCCGCGACACCCACGGAAACGGCGTCGCCGGCGTCCGCATTTCGGTGAAGGCGTTGCACGGAGCCGTGACCGACACCGCGCTGCGCACGGATTCGACCGGTCACGTCGCGATTCGGTGGGATCTGGGACGCCAAGCGGGCGCCAACGAACTCGAGGTCCGGGTGCCCGGTGTAGACACCACGGTCCGGGCGACGGCGCGCGCCCGGCCGGCTGACGCCGCCAACGTGGCGTTTCAGGACCCACCCGCCCAGGGCACCGCGGGCACGAGGCTTCGGATTGCCGCCGTCGTCACCGATGCCTACGGGAACCCGGTGTCCAACGCGGTGGTTGTATTCAGCACCCGGACCGGTACGCTGACGACGTCGCGGGTCGCGACCGATTCCGCGGGTCGCGCCGCGACACGGTGGACGCCGGGGCCGGTGGTCGGTGAGCAGGTGGTGACCGCAACCCTGCGCGGGACGACGATCAAGACTTCTTACACGGCACGCATCTCGGCGGCAGCGACGA
This sequence comes from Gemmatimonadota bacterium, assembly GCA_029859185.1. Taxonomy (GTDB): domain Bacteria; phylum Gemmatimonadota; class Gemmatimonadetes; order Gemmatimonadales; family GWC2-71-9; genus JAOTWJ01. The sequence goes on along the minus strand of JAOUDR010000462.1, from coordinate 1,766 downwards.
AGCGCAAGTAGCCCTAGATCAATGGCGACTGGAGACCCAGATTCCGGGGTCCTCACACCCGGAACCGCCATGCGCCCCGCCAGCTTCGTCACCCTCGGTTGCCTTGCCCTCCAACCCGCCGGTGCCCTCGTCAGCCAAGACGTCGGACCCCGCTTCGAATCCCTGCTGTCTCTGGAATCGGTGGGGAGCTTCGCGATCTCGCCGAATGGCCGGGACATCGTCTATGAGGTCCGCTCGACAGATTGGAAGGACAACCGCTATCACACGGACCTGTGGCTGGCCCGAGGGAGCGACGCCCCCTTCCGACTGACACGCTCGGCGAAGGGAAGCAGCTATCCCAGTTGGTCACCGGACGGCCGTTGGATCGCGTTTCTCTCTGACCGGGGTGACCAGACACAGCTTCACCTGATCCGGCCTGACGGTGGTGAGGCCATTCCCCTCACGGCGGAGAAGGAGGGAGTCGGCGGGTTCGAGTGGGCGCCTGACGGCCGGCACATCGCGTTCCTGATGGCCGAGCCGGAAGCAGACTCTACGAAGGCCCGCCGGGAGAAGTACGGCGAGTTCACACCCGAGGACGAGGATTGGCGCCGGACCCATCTGTGGATGGTGGCGGTGATCCCGGATTCCACCCCGGAGGCGGGGCGACTCACGGATGGGCCGTTCACCGTGACCAGTTTCGAGTGGGCGCCGGACGGTACCCGCATCGCGTTCGATCACCAACCGGATCCGCTGATCGAATCGTACATCTACGGCGACATCTCCATCCTGGACATGACGACGAAGGCGGTCACTCCGCTCGTGACGACCCCGGGGGACGACGGCGGCCCCCAGTGGTCGCCGGACTCGCGGTGGATCCTCTACAGCTCGGACCTGGGTGACACGACTTCGGACTACTACCGGAACGGCCACCTCATGAAGATTCCGGCGTCCGGTGGGGAGTCTACCGAGCTGGCGGCCGACCTTGACGAATGGAAATCCGGGGTGACGTGGACAGCCACCGGTCTGTACGTGACCGCGTGGCAGAAGACCGAGCGGCACGTGTTCGTGGTGGATCCCAACACCGGACGGACACGGCCCTTCGCCACGACGCCGCGCAACATCGGAGGGATGGACTTCTCGGCCGACGGCAAGACGGTGGCATTCTCCGCAAGCACGCCAACGACCCTGTCCGAGATCTACCGGACCCCCATCGCGCGCTGGCAACCCGTCGCCGTCACCGCCATGACGGACCAGATCGCGTCGTGGACCGTCGGTACCAGCGAGGTGGTTTCCTGGAAGAGCCAAGACGGCACGACGATCGAGGGCGTGCTTCATACGCCGGCCAACTTCGACCGCAACACGAAGTATCCGCTGCTCGTGGTCATCCACGGCGGCCCGACGGGAATCGACTATCCGACGCCAATCCTGAACTACGTGTACCCGGTCACGGAGTGGCTGGCGAAAGGCGCTGTCGTGTTGCGGCCCAACTACCGTGGCTCGGCTGGCTACGGTGAGGCCTTCCGCGCGCTGAACGTTCGCAACCTGGGTGTGGGTGATGCGTGGGATGTGCTCTCCGGCGTCGACTACCTCATCGCGCAGGGGTTCGTGGACACCGCCCGCATGGGGACGATGGGCTGGAGCCAGGGCGGATACATCTCGGCCTTCCTCACGACGACGACCAGCCGGTTCCAGGCCATCTCGGTCGGCGCTGGCATTTCGGATTGGATGACGTACTACGTGAACACGGACATTCACCCGTTCACGCGGCAGTATCTCGAGGGCACGCC
>JAOUDR010000461.1 GCA_029859185.1 Gemmatimonadota bacterium | reverse complement strand
CAGCGCGCGGCCAGTCCGCACCCCACGACCGCCCCGCGCCGGCGGCCTAGCGGTTCCCAAACTCCGCGCGCAGGCGCGCGGTCGCCGCGTCCGGGTCGAGGGGCCGCGCAAACAGGTAGCCCTGCCCCCAGTCGCACCCCAGCTCGCGCAGCTTGTTGGCGTGGTGCTCGGTCTCCACACCTTCGGCGACCACGGCGGCGCGCTTGTCGCGCGCGAGCCCGATGATCATCCGGACGATGTCCCACCCCTCCGGCCCGTCTCCCTCGGGGAGGAACGAGCGGTCGATCTTCAGGACGTCGAAATCGAACCGCTGGATGTAGCTCAGGGACGAATAGCCGGTACCGAAGTCGTCGATGACGACGCTGATGCCGGCCTCCCGGAGGCGCCGCAGCATGGCGATCTGTGCGTCGGCGTCGTTCATCAGCATGCTCTCGGTCACTTCGAGCTTGAGCCGGGACGACGGAATCTCCGACGACGCCAGCAACTCGACGATGCGGTCGACCAGCCGCGTCTGGCGGAGCTGCCGGACCGAGAGGTTGACGCTGATGGCGAGTTCCGCGCCCGGGAACTCGGTGCGCCACGCCGTGAGCTGCCGGCAGGATTCCTCGACCATCCACCAGCCCATGGGCACCACGAGCCCCGTATCCTCGGCGGCCGGGATGAACTCCACGGGTGAGATCACGCCGCGGTCCCTGTGGTGCCAGCGGACCAGGGCCTCGAAGGCCACGGTCCGTCCACTCGGGAGGTCGACGATCGGCTGGTAGACGGCCCGAAACTCATGATCGTCCAGCGCTTTGCGAAGGTCCGTCTCGAGCTGGAGCCGCTGGGTGGCGCGGCGGCGCACCGTCTCCTCGAACACGCCGTAGAGGTTGCGCCCGGCACTGCGCGCGGAGTACATCGCCGAGCGCGCGTCTTTGAGGTACTGCTCGGCGTCGAGGCGCGAGCTGCCGCCGTAGGCCACGCCAATCGTGGGCGTGAGGTAGATCTCCCGTCCCTGTACGGCATACGGGGCGTCGAGGCCGGCAATCATCCGCTCCGCGACGACGCCGGCGTCCCCTGGCGTGCGCAGCGCGTCCAGCAGGATGGCGAACTCGTCGCCGGCGAGCCGAGCGGCCACGTCGTTGGGCCGGATGGCGAGCTTCAGACGCTCGGCGGCCTCCGTGAGCAGCTCGTCACCCGCGTCGTGTCCCAGCCCCTCGTTGATCAGCTTGAAGCGCTCGAAATCCAGATGGAGCACCGCGAAGTGGTAGTCGCCATGTCGCTCGGCCCGGCGGATGGCGCGGGAGACCAGCTCCAGGAAGAAGGTCCGGTTGGCCAGGTCCGTCAGCGGGTCGTGCAGTGAGCCCGCTGCTTCCGCCTCCCGCACCCGCTGCTCGTCCGTGATGTCCTCGCAGATCGTGACGAAGCCGTGCACCTTGCCCGTGGGATCGCGGACGATGTCCGTGCGCAGGCGCACCGGGAACACGCTCCCGTCCTTCCGGAGATTCATGCCCTCCCGACGCCAGCTCTGGAGGTTCGGTAGCTCCCCGGTGGTCACGGTCTTCCGGGCCGTGGGGGGGGCGAAGACGCTGCCCGGCTTCCCGATCAGCTCGTCCGGCGTGTACCCGTGCATCTTGGCGTCCGCCGGATTCGTGTAGATGATCATGCCGTCAGGGTTGGTCACCGTAACCCCGAGCTGCATCGTGTCCAAGACGGCTCGAAGCTCGTCGGTCGGGCCCGGCTCTACGACCTCCGGAGAACCGCGCCGGCGCTTGAGCCACACCGCAGCCCCGCCTGCCACCGCACCCGCTGCCAGAAGCCCGAGTTCAATGAGCATGGCGCCGGGGGGTTGGAGTGCTGTGTGGCCGGTGTCGGGAGGTCTGCTGCATTAGGCGAAAAGATGTGCCGTGGACGGGCCGGGGGCCAGTCCGGAGGGAATCCGGGCTGAGAGCCGGACGTGTCACCCTTCAGGGTCTAGTTGCTTGGCCGAGCCCGCACTTCAGTGCGGGACACCCCGAAGCGAAGACTCGGTCCTGTCGAATGGTGACGGGTCGCTTGGTAGACGGAGTCCCGGGCTGAGAGCCCGGGCTCGGCCGAGCCACTGCGTCCTGAAGAACGCCCAACAACTGCTCGATCCGATCAAGGATCGGCACCAACTGCTCCAACCGGATCGAACGCCCCGACCTTCACGGACATGCGCTACGGCGTGAGACGGATGCGGCGGGTCTCGCGGCCGTCGCCCGCCGCAAACTCGACGCGTAAGCCCGTATTGCCGAGATCTGCCCGCGGCACCAGGGTCGCGCCGACGGCGCGACCCGGCGTGACGCCGTGCAGCAGCAGGTCGTAGCCGCGGCCGCGCACCCCTTCGACCAACAGGTCCCAGCCGCCGTCGCGCCAGACGAAATCGAGAATGCGAATACCGTCACTGGTCTGGCCGGGGGTGAGTGGCGGTGTGGGCGGCACGACCTCGAGTCCGCCCTCCCACGTCAGTGCGACCGTGCGCGGTTGCGGTCCGAGGGGAACCTCGAGGCGCACGCGCGGCTGCGGTCCGTCCAGGCGCTCGGCGGTCTGAGGTGTGTCGTCCACCGTGATCTCGCCGACGCGCGCGCCGGGCGGAACCGGCAGGTCGAGCACGATCGTGGGTTGACCGCGTTCCGCGCGGAGCTGGAGCGCCACCGAGCCGGGTCCGCGTTGCACCAGGACTTGGACGATGGCACTCCCGACACGCAGGCCGTGCACGCGCACGACCCTCCAGTGTGGCGGCAACTGCGGTGCCAGTCGGGCGCGGTTGCGTGGCGCGTCCGGCTCCCAGCCAAGCATGCCGGTGAGGGCGCCGGCGGCCAGCATCGAGGTCGCGAAGAACTGCTGCGGGACCGCCGTGTCGAGCGGTCGGTAGTACGAGCCCGACAGCAGCTCCGGGTGCCGCCCGCGACTCCAGTCGAACGTCATCTGGGCGACCGCGTCGAGGAGCGGGAAGCCCGACCATGGCCGGTGATACTTGTACTGACCCAGGATCGCGAACCCCGTGACGAACGGCCACACGGCGCCGCCGTTGTAGCCCATGGGGTCGTAGATCGGGCTTCCGGTCGAGAGGATCCGCGCGCCCCAGTCGGACGCGATCGAATCCGTCGCGAGCTTGGTGAGCGTGCGGCGCGCGCGCGCCGGGTCCAGCAGGCCGAAGGTAAGCGCCGTGGCGGGCCAGACGGT
>JAOUDR010000460.1 GCA_029859185.1 Gemmatimonadota bacterium | reverse complement strand
GGATGTCGGGCCGGGTTGCTCCCGGCAACACTCGCGCGCGACGGTTTCACGGCAGCTCGACGGCTCGCGACGCGCTGTCGTGACCTCTTCGGCACGGAGCGGTTTTTCGTGGAGTTACAGCGCAACCACGTGCACGGCGACCGCGCGGTGACCCGCGCGCTCTGTGACATCGCGGATGCAGAAGGGCTTCCGGTCGTGGCGACGGGGAACGTGCACTATGACCGCCGCGAGCGGCACCGGCTGCACGACGTGCTGACGGCGCTGCGGCACCGCCTGACGCTCGACGGCTCGCATGACGTGCGCCGCCCCAATGCCGAGTTCTTTCTCCGCACGCCGGAGGCATCCGTGGCCCTGTTTCGTGACCGGCCGGACGCGGTCGCCAACACGCTCGTCATCGCCGAGCGGTGCGCCGCGTTCGATCTGACGCGGGACCTGGGTTACACGTTTCCCGACTTTCGCGGCAGCGAGCGGATGCCGGCGCCCCGGGCCTTGGCCGAGTTGTGTCGCGCGCGGTTGGATGAGCGATACCCCGAGGGCGATGAGCTGCGGGAGCAGGCGAAAAGCCGGCTCGACGAGGAGCTGCGGCTCGTGGAGCACCATAAGCTCTGCGGGTTCTTCCTGGTCTATAACGATCTGTTCGATCTGGCCCGTGAGGTCGCCGCCGACGTGCGCGCCGGCAGCCGGCGCGCGAGCGGCAACCTGCTGCCGGGCCGGGGGCGTGGCTCGTCGGTGTCGTCCATCATCTGCTACCTGATGGGCCTCTCGCACATCGATCCCATCCGGAGCAATCTGTTCATCGGCCGATTCCTGAACGAGACGCTTGCATCGGTTCCCGACATCGATCTCGACTTTCCACGCGAGATCCGGGAAGAGCTGATCCGTCGGGTGTACAAGCGCTACGGGGACGAGCACGTGGGGCTGGTCTGTACGTTTCCCACCTACCGGCTCCGCTCGGCGGTGCGCGAGATCGGCAAGGCGCTCGACCTGCCGGCCGGCGAGATCGAGCAGATCGCCAAGCTCGCCTCCTCCTACGAGTCGGCCGCCGCGATTCGCGAGGAGATGCAGCGCATCCCGGGGCTGGCGGAAAAGGTCGATGCTCCGCTGTGGCGGGACCTGTGCGACCTCGCCGAGGACATCGCTGGGCTGCCGCGCCATATCTCGCAACACGTGGGTGGCATGATCATCTCCAGCCGGCCGCTCGTCGAGATCGTCCCACTCGAGCTGTCCGCCATGCCGGATCGCGTGCTCTGCCAGTGGGACAAGGACTCCTGCGACGACGCCCGGTTCATCAAGATCGATTTCCTGGCGCTCGGCATGCTGTCGCTGGTGGAGGAGTGCGTGGAGATGGTGGCGCATCGTGAAGGCGCGCCGCCGGACCTCAGTCGCATCGATTTCGAGGACGAGGCCATCTACGACCGCATCTGCACCGGTGACACGATCGGCCTGTTCCAGATCGAGAGCCGCGCGCAGATCCAGATGATTCGCCGGGTGCGGCCGCGCAACCTGCCCGACCTCGCGGTGCAGGTGGCCATCGTGCGCCCCGGCCCCATCGTGGGCGGTGCCGTGAACCCGTACGTGCGCCGCCGCGAGGCGCAGCGCTACGCCCGTGAGCGCGGCGAACCGTATGAGCCGCCCGTGGACCATCCGCTGCTCCGCGAGGCGCTAGGCGAGACGCTGGGCGTCATCATCTTTCAGGATCAGGTGCTCCAGGTCTGCCAGGCCCTCGCGGGCTTCACCTCCGGTCAGGCCGAGGCGCTGCGACGCGCCATGAGCCGACGGCGATCCCGCGAGCTGCTCGAGGGATTCTGGGAAGAGTTCCGTGACGGGGCGGCGAAGAACGGTGTGCCCGAAGAAACCGCGCAGCGTGTCTTCGAGCAGGTCGTCGCCTTCTCCGCGTTCGGCTTCCCCAAGTCACACGCCGCGGCGTTCGGGCTGCTTGCCTATCAGTCGGCATGGCTGTTCCACTATCACCCGGTCGAGTACTACGCCGCGCTGTTCAACAACCAACCCATGGGCTTCTACTCGATAGACGCGTTGGGCAGGGATGCGGCAAGGCACGGCGTGGAGGTGCTGCTTCCTGACATCAACCGGAGTGATGTCTGGTGCACCGTGGAAAGCGGCGCCGTGCGTGTCGGACTCGGGTTCATTCGGGAGTGGAACGAGGGGCAGACCCAGACCGTGGTGGAGGAACGCGAGCGGAACGGTCCCTATCGATCCTTAAGCGACCTGATCCGTCGAACGCCGCCCGGCTTGACCCGGAACGCGTTCGACCACCTGGTATGGGTGGGTGCCTGCGACGACTTCGGCCTCACGCGCCGCGAGTTGCTGTGGCAGGTGGGGCTGTGGCTCGGGCCCAAGGAGGACCGCGATCCCAAACGGGTGCGTCGCCAACTGGAGCTGCCGCTCAACCATCCGCATGAGTCGCTCCGGTTCGGCGGCGTGGACGCCAGCGAGAAGCTGCTGGCCGAGTACGCCGTGCTGGGGTTCGCGGCCAGCGGACACCCGCTGAGCCTGCTCGCGGGCTCCCTTCCTCCCAATGCCGTGAAGGGCAGTCGGCTCGCCGAGCACGAGCACGGCGAGGTGCTCGAGGTGGTGGGCCTCGTCGTCGCCCGCCAGCGGCCCCAGACCGCCAAGGGATTCGTGTTCATCCTGATGGAAGACGAGACCGGGATGACCAACGTCATCGTCCACCCGGACGTCTACGAGCGCGATCGCCTGGCCATTCGGGGTGAGCCGTTCCTGTGGGTGAAGGGCAAGCTCGCCAAGGACGACGGGACGCTGAACGTGATTGCGGAGGAGGTGCGAGGACTGGCGGTCAGGCGGTCAGGCGGCACGGAGGCGGCTGGGCGGCCAGGTGGTCAGGCGGTCAGCCAAGGCCGCTCGCTCTGGCGCGGCGAGGCAGACACAACATCGGAACAACTAGCCGCCTATCCGGCTGGCCGCCTAACCGCCTTTTCCCTCCTCCGCTCCCTCCGCGCGGTCGCTCCCGGCTCCAAGGACTGGGGTTGATCCACCGCAGTCGCCAGCCTTCACAGACGTCTCATTCCAGCTTCAAGCCTTCTTCACCCCCCCCCCCTCCGATCTTACACCCACCTCTTCACCGGGAGGTTGTATGAGCGGGAAGGTACTGCGGACTCTTGTCCTCGGAGGACTTCTCTCCGCGGGCGTCTGCGTTGCGGCGATGCCCGCCA
>JAOUDR010000459.1 GCA_029859185.1 Gemmatimonadota bacterium | reverse complement strand
GTTGCGGTCCCGACGGACACGACCGACCCGTCACAACTGGCAAGGTTGGGCACGTCGGCGGTCGTGTTGCCCACGGCGTCCACCCCGCGGGCGCCGACGGTTGCCGTGCCGCCCACTCGGAGATCGGCGCGGCTGTTGGAGACCGCGAGCGCCGCGGTGGGGCCCGCGGGTCCACCGAGGTAGAGTGCCGGATCCGTGGAGCAGCCTACCGCGACGGCCAACGCGGTGCCTCCCACGAGCAGGCCAATTAGCTGTTTCATGTCGTGCAAGCTCCTTTGCCCCCCACGGAAGGTCCGTGGGGGGACGTAGCGGACTGAGGTTGGCTCTCGTGCACTGCGCGGTCGCGGTTACTGAGTCACGATGCCCGGCAACCCGCCGGCATGCGAAATGGACTTCTTCGGACTCGCCGCCACGCCGCCCTTGGGCTCGAGCTTCAACTGGAACGACACCTGGCCGCTGAACGTGTCGTCGGACGGCAGGGTCATCGTGTTCTGGCAATTCGTCACGGCCCCCCCGGTGGCGCAGTTCCGGATCTGCAAGGACCGGATGTCTCCGCCCACGATATTGGGGAGCAGGTCGTTCACGTCCGCGTCGTACAGGCTGACGCGGGAGATCGTGGAGTCACGACTCCACACGGAGCGCGCCGTATCCACGACCACCCCAACGCCCGCGGCATTTACGATGTAGCCCCGATAGTAAAAGCCCACCGGCGGACGGGACACTTCGGTGAGATCCACCGACAGCTCCGCCCCACGCGCGCCGCCCAGACCGGCGCCGCGTGCGCCGTAGAGGTAGTCGTTCGGCGACGTCACGTTGATGACGTCCGAGCCGCCGAAGTTCCCGAACAGCATGCTGCCACCGCCACCCACACCAATACGGCGCCACAGGAACCGGGCCGCCCCGGGCGTCGTGGCCGGGCTGGCCTCGAGGGTGACGAACACCGCGTGATACGTCGTGGGGTCCGTCCCGTCGGCGACCGAATCGATGGTCACGCGAACGCTGGTGACGAGCTGATCGTCCGAGCCGGCGTAGCCGGCGATGTTGACGGCGGAGATCTCGGTGCTGTCGGTCGAGAAGATGGTATCGCCGGTGACCGGGTCCGTTCCGTCCGCGTACAGGAAGAACTCCATGATGGTCCCGAACGCCTGGACCGGCACGTCGATGTTCGCGGCGTCCCGCCCCAGCACCCAGAATTGATACTGGCCGGTGCTGAGGGCTCGAAGGCCGGACATGGTCAGCCTGACGCTGTCGCCGCTGATGGCTGCCGAGCCCGACGGCAAGTTCGCGGCCCCAGGGACCACGTTGAAGTTGTAGGCCGCCACCCCGACCGGCTCGAAGGCCGTGGAGCGATCGGACTGGCAGGCAGCCGCCAAGCCGCCCGCCAGCAGGGCAAACGCGATCGCCCTGACAGATTGCGCGCGCGTCATCGGCCACCTCCCGGCGTGAAGACAAACGAGATCGAAGCATAGATGTTGTGCGCCGTACCATCGTAGTCCGCCTGGTAGGGCACCACATCCGGGAACCGCGTCGGCCGGAACCGGGGTTCCACGGGATTCAGATCGTTTCGCGCGAACTTGGGATAGATCAGATCCTCGACCAGCAGGAGCACGCTCGTGCCGCCGCCGGACCGGATCCGGAGCCCCGCGCCCGCGTTGAACGCCCACTCGGTCGTGCTGATCCGGCCGCGCGCCGACTGGGGATCGAGGCTGATGGTCCGGCCGCCCGCGCCACCGCGCGCGAACACGCTGAACGAGCCGCCGGTCTCGAATTGCGCCAGCGCGCCGTACTGCAGCACGGTGAGCGGCTGCTGAACCGCAAAGACGAGCGTCGTATCGCCGAACGTCATCTCGGCGGCAAAGTACTGGTTATCGGTGCCGGGACGCGCGACATCGAACCGGGCCCCCACGCCGAGGCGTGAGGAGATCTTGAACATGGCGTCCACGCCCATCATCGCCGAGGGCTTGATCCCCGTCTCGCTCTTCCACTTCACGTAGCCGAGCCGCGGACCAATCTCGAAGTTCTGGGCACCGACCGGGCCCGCCGTCAGCGCGGCGATCCCCAGTCCCACTACGAGTCGTCGGAACATGCAAAGTCTCCCCGCGGGCTTGGGTGCCGGACGGTGTCGCCCGGCACCCTGCCGCGCCCGATGTTAGTTCCCGAACTCAAACGAGAACGAGTGCACGTTTTGAAGCTCGCCCATGTTCGTATACGCATAGTCGAACGACAGCGAGCTCCCGAACGCGGGCAAGCGGAACCCGCCTCCGAAGGACAGCGCGTGACTGAACGAGCGGAAGTCCGTGGTGTACGCCTCGTTCACGAACTTCTTTCCCGCCCGCAGGAAGATGAGACGGTTGAAGTTGTATTCCCCACCAACGGCCATCTGGATGTCCGTGTCCACCGCGTCGTTCAGCTCGAGGGCGATCCGGAAATCGCTCTTGCCGCCCTGCGAGAACAGCCCGTCCGGGCCCCCGATGAGCGAGGAGACGACGGCGAACCGGAACGTGGTGGGCAGCGTGTACGCCGTGGAGGTGTACCGCAGCGGAATCGAGAAGGGGAACGCCCGGTCCGTGGCCACCCGGGTCGTCACCAAGCCGCCCTCGTAGCGAGCGCTCGGACCCACGTTGGCCAGGGCCGCGCCCAGGGTGATGCCGTACAGGCCGGTGTTGAACATCGTGCCGAAGTCCAACGACCACCAGCCGGCGCTGGCCTGGGAAATCCCCTCGGTAATGACGCGGCCCGTGAAGCCCACCTGCAGCCGGTCCGTGAGTCGCCGGCCGTAGTGGACCCCAATGGCCTGGGCGATGAAGTTGAACGTGTCACCGGCACTGGCGTTCCCGCCGCCCGGATTGATTTCGTCCGTGCGGGGAATTTCGCCGGAGTCGAGGCGAATGTAGGACGCCCCGAGGCCTCCCCCGAAGAGGGGAAGGACCACGGCGGCGAACTGGTGGTTGATGCCGAGGTCGCCGTACATGTCGGTATAACTGAACGCGACCGTGAATTGCTCGATGCTGCCGAGCCCGGCCGGATTCCAGTACGTCGCGGCGGCACCCGTGGCGAGCCCACTGTAGGCATCACCCATACCGCGCGCGCGCGCGCCCACGCCGATCTCGAGGAAGTTCGCGCCACGCTGGGCGACGCGCGACGTCGCATCGGTCGTTTGGGGCTCGAGGAACGTGCCGGTGCGCTGCGCCGAGAGAAC
>JAOUDR010000025.1 GCA_029859185.1 Gemmatimonadota bacterium | reverse complement strand
TACCAGCTCAATCGGGAAGTTCGGCGAAAGTGAATGCACCCAGCGCCGGGCGATCTTGTCATGGGTCGTGTCAGCGGTGGCGAGCGCGCTGACGAGATCCGCCCGCTGCACACCGGGGACCGCGCGGACCAGATCGGCGAATACCGCCACGACGGAGTCCGCCGACACGCCGGCCGCAACGAATGCTGCGCGATCGACCCACAGTTGATCGGTCTCGAGACGGAAAGCCGCTGCCGGCACGCCGCGGTCCGCGAGCCCTGCCCGCACCGCGGAGAGCTGCGAGCGGAGTGACACGTGACCAGTGACCTCGCCGGTCCGATCCGTATGCAGCTCGGGGAATGGGGCCACCCCATGATCGCCCGTGAGCGCGATGACGATTCCGGTGGAGTCGCGCAGCCGATACAGCGAATCGATGAATGCCCCGAGCATGCGGTCGAGCCGCACGATGTGGTCGTGGATCTCCCGCGAGTCGGGTCCGTAGCGGTGTCCGACGGCGTCGGTGGCGGAGAGACTCACCGCGAGGACATCCATCCCCGGTTCCGTGCCGAGCGCCAGGGCCTCGACGCCGGCGAGCGCGAAGGCGAGTGTGACGTCGTCCATCCACGGCCACTCGAGCAACGTGCGGGCCGCCTGGGCGGAATCCTCTGGCATGACGTGGGGAAACTCGACGTCCTGCCCACCCGCCTCGAACGCCTGCCCATCCGCCTCGGCGTACGCGGAATCCGGCAACAGTGGCGTCCAGACCCGTCCGGCCATTCGCTCCGGCAGCTTCCGCGCGTTGAACGCACGCACCCAGGCGGGCAGCGCGTTCGCGTAGTAGGTGCTCGTGGTGAACCGGCCCTCGGGGGCGTACCAGTACACGGCCTCCCGGGCGCGACCGACGGCCAGGATAGCGCCCCGGTCCTTGCGCGACACGGAGAGCGCACGCGCCGTGGGACTCCGAGCCTTGATCCGGTCGAACAGGCTCTCTCCCTCGAACCGGACCGGAGACGCGCCGGGGCCTCGGGAGTCGAGGAGCTGGACCGTGGTGTCCGGGACACCACGGTCATTCGAGATGATCGTAGTGCTGGCAGGAAACCGGCCGGACCAAGCGGCAGCGTGGCCGGGCGCGGTTTCCGTGTTGGCGTGGTCGTGGGCGGCATACGGATAGTACGCGCCGCCCTGGATCAGTCGCCCGAGCCCGCCCGTGAGGTGATGCTCGAACCGGGGGAGGTAGTCGCTGCGCATCTGGTCGATCGTCACGAGCACCACGAGGCGCGGTGCGTCGGCAGGCGCCGGTTCGGCCGGACGACCGCAAGCAGCGAGAGTGGTAACGCACGCAAGTGTGACGATGGGGCGCATATCTAGGCGGCTCGATGACGCTGACGTGGGGAATCTGTACCCATGGCACGATCCGCGCACCCGCTACCTGCAGCAGCGGCGCCGGCTGGGCGCTGCCTGACCCTGGATACGACCTAGGGTCGCGTGACGGCGAGGGTCCGGTGCGCCGTGAAGCTGCGTCCGGTCAACTGGTCCGTCACGGTGATGAACACGCGGTACGGTCCGGGATCGGCGTCCGGGAGATCGAAGGTCACGAACTCGACCACGGCGCCGTCGGCGCGCGGCACCCGGCTCGCGCTCCACTCGAGCCCGTTCGGGCGTGACTCGCCGCCGAACAGCCCGCGCACGAATCGCACGAACGCGCTCTTCTGGGTTTCGTCGGCCACTTCCGCCCGCACGGCATACCGGGCCACTCCGGCGGTATCCGTGGTGAGGCCATAGACCTCCCACACCACGCCCACGGAAGCCCCCACCGGAAACGCCCGCGTGTAGGACACGACCGGGGCCAGCGCAGCGCGATCCTCGACCAGGCTCGTGTCGGCACCGAAGCGATCCACCAGCAGTAGATCAGACAGGGTGAGTGAGTCCCCGAACGCCGGCACGTCGATCCGTTCGCGCTGCTTGGCCGCGACGTCACCCGCGAGGGCCTCGACGCTCAGGACGTACGGGCCGGGGAGGAGCGGGAAGGCCGCGTTGAGCGGGGTGTCGTCGCCGTCATTGGCGAGCGTCCGGCGAAGCGCCGCGCGCGGTTCCCAGTAGTCGCCGGTAACGACGAACACCCCGGTTTCCACCGTCGCGAGATCGCTCATCGTCCGGAGCGCGGCTCCCGGGACCGCGGCATAGACCTCGAGGGTCGCGCCCCCCGCCGAGTCGCGGAACGCCGCCGCCTGGAATGGCACCGTCGCGATGACCCGGGGATGCTCGGGCGCGTACAGCTCCGGGACACGGTCTCGCGCCCACCGCATGTATTCGGCGGTCAGCTCCTCGTACCGTGCCCACCGATAGGTCTTCCGGCGCTCGAACACGAGGTCCGGTGAGCCACGGCCGTAGTCCCAGAACTCCAGCGCCGTGGCGTCCGCACCTCCAATACTGCGGATCTGCAAGGGACGCCCCCAGCGAAGCCACGCGGCACCGCGCGCGGTCCACCTGCCGCGCACCTCGGACTGCGGCTGCGAGTAGGCTACTTCGACGTAGGCGAGCCGTGCGAGATGTTCAGCGAGCCGCTCGTTCTCCGGGCTCAGGAACAGTGGGTCGCGTGCCCGCCAGAACACGTCGGTCAGCACGGCCTGGCGCTCGACGGGCAACCGCGTGAACGAAGTCGAGTCCTGGCGGCGCAGCAACTGCTCGGGCTCCAGCATGTCCCGCAGCAACGTCGTATCGGCGTACTCGATGGCCAGGGAGAACGCGGAATCCGCGCGCTCCCGGTCCCCCGTCTGATGGTAGCCCAGGCCCAGAAACAGCAAGGCGTCAGGATGCGTCGGCTGCGCGCGGGCCAGCCGCTCGGCGGCCACGCGGTACTCCTCCCACATACGCCCCGCGGCCAGATGGCGGAGCAGCCGCAGGGCGGGCCGGACGTCGGTGGGATCCGCTTCCGTCGCCGCGCGGAAGTGGTTCACCATGGCCACGAAGTCCATCTCGTTCTGGCCCTCGGGGCGATACCAATAGTCCATGATCTCGTCGAACAGGTCGGGACAGACGACGTTGTACATGAGGAGGTTGGACAGCGCAGACGACGGGACGACGATGCCGGGGGGATAGTAGTTGGCGATGTGGGGGCAGCTTCCGGTCACGAAGCCCTCCGGGAGAATCCCGAGGTTTTCGCCATCCTCCCACCACACCTCGTAGATCAGCGCCAACTGGAAATGCAGCTCCGCGCGTTCCCGGGCGCTCAACGTCATGCCCGCCTGCTCCGCGCGCTCCTCGGCACGCTTGAGCATCCGCACGGCATCGGGCCGGAAGCCCTGCTTGCGGAGCAGGAGGCCCAGTTCCGCCAGAACGCGTGGGTCTTCGGGGCGCAGGCGGTACGCGGCGTCGAGGGCCTTCCGGGCCTCAGCCCGCGGCCGCCATTCGCCCGTCCGTTCGTTGGCGGCGCGCGCGAGGGCCTGGCCAAGGGCAAAGACGATCGGGAAGCTGTCGGGATGCGCCCGAGCCTCTGCTCGCAGGCGGTCGAGACTTGGCGCGAGGCTATCCTGATCGGGGCTACCGGTCCGCTGCGCGCTCGCGACAGGCGTGCCTGCGGCGAGCACCACACTCAGGAGGCACAGCCCGGTCAGCCGTCGCAAGGCATCCTCGCTGTTGAGTGTTGAGCCCGAACGCCGCAGGGCTCCAAGTATGTTGGCGCGCGCCCGAAAGCGCGAGATCCGGGGACGATCTGTCCTCTCCGGCGGTCAGGGGGCTAGGGAAACGCGACGGGGCGCCGGTTCATGCGGCGCCCCGGTAGGACCAGGGGAGAATCGGCGAATGCCGGATGGGCAGTCGTCTCTTGGCTAGCGCCAGCGCATCGGCCGCTGCATCCGATAGCCAGCCCCGTGCCGCGGTCCGTCATTCCCTCTCGGGCCCCGGTCGTACCCCCGGCTAGCCATGCCGCGCGCGTCCGCCCATCCCTCGACTCGGCCTCGCTGCTCGGCGGTGAGCAGCCCTTTGGCCTTGACGACACCGGTCATGGCGACGATTCCCGCGGCATGCTGCGCTTCCATCAGCGTGCGCATCTCACTCTCGATCGCCTTCGCGTCCGGCTGATCGGCCTGCCACAGCTCGCGGATCTTGTCCGCGCGCGGCCTGGCGTCCGTCGCCGCCTTCTCGCGTGCCTCGCGGTTCGCGGTGGCGAGCGCTTCCAGCTGCGTGACCTGCTCGTCGGTCAGGTTCAGCCGTTCGCGACGCTGCAACAGCATCTGCGGGGAGAACACACTCTGGGCGGCGCCGGGACCCTGTGGTCCCATGCGGGGGCCGCGATTCTGCATCCGCTGCGCGTCTGGTCGGGCGCGCGGGCCGGGGGGTTGGGCAATGAGCGCCGCAGGGGCGAACAGCGCGCCCGCCAGGAGTACGGTCATCAGGTTTCGCATCGGACACCTCCATCGGTGTCGGGTCGTCGGTTGAGAACGTCACTACCCAGAAGACGCTTGAAGGGGGACAAACGTTAGGCGGCCCGCCGGGATCGGCGAGCCGCCTATGGGTTGGGACTCCCCGGCTACCGCTTCTTGGCCGGTTTCTTCTTCACCGGCCGCCCCTTGGGCTTCGCGGCCTTGCGGGCCGGAGCTTTCTTGACCGGTCGCTTCGCTGCGGGTTTGGCGGCGGTCGGCTTCCGCTTGGTGGCGGGCCGCCTTGGTGCCGGCTTCGGAGCCGGTGGTGGCGCCGCTGCGACCGGTGCCACGGAATGCACGGCGAATACCGCCCCCTGCGGGTCCATCAGCTGCGCAACGCGGTCGCCGCTGGGGCCCGGAACCGCCATGGGGCCGTTCAGCACCCGGCCGCCGTGCCGCCCCACGGCGGCCGCCGTGGCATCCGCGTGCGCGACGTGCACGTAGGGTAGCCAATGCGTGGCGGGGACCTCGGGTGGACGGTTGTACATCCCGCCAAGCGTGCGCGAGCCGCCCGCGCGGCGGAACATCCAGTACGTGCCCATCGGGCCCATGTCGAAATCGCCGTCGTGCTCCCAGCCGAACAGCGCCCGGTAGAACTCCCATGCGGCCTTCCAGTCGTCCGCCGCAAGTTCATGCCAGGAGAAATCGCCGACCACCATGTCGTCGGACACGTGGCCGTCGTTTTCGGGGCGGAACACCGCGAACGTCGCTCCCTGCGGATCGGCCAGCACGGCCAGGCGACCCACGGTCGGCACATCCATCGGCCCGAAATACGTCCGTGCCCCCATGCCCATGGCCTGCGCCATGGACGCATCCACGTCACGGACGGTGATGTACGTCATCCAGTGCGGCGGGGCCCCCATCAGCCGCGCCTCCTCCGGCAGGAGCATCACTCCCGCCATCGGGACGTTGTTCCACGCCAACATCCGGTACTTGGGATCGACGTCCCAGGGCATGAGACGCCAACCGATCGCTTTCTCATAGAAGGCGATGGCCGCATCGGGATCCGTCGTCATTACTTCGTGCCAGACGAACCGGCCAGGCGAGACTGTCACGGGAGCACTCCGGGAAGGGGAGGGTTCAGGAATGGGGCGTTTCGAGCAACGCCCATAACCGCAGCAGAACGTTGTCGACCCGTCGCAGCGTCTCGTCGTCGAGCTCGGCGTCGTCGGCCGCCTGGACGACATGTTCCAGCGCGAGTCGCAGGTGATCTCTCGTGTTCAGATCCATCGCCCGCCGGTCCCGTCCCGCCCGCCGGTCCGCAGCGCGCCGCCGCTCTGCCGGGAACGGGATGACGGAGACGCGCCGGTCTGCGCCACTGCGGCGGTCACCGGGGGTCTGGTCGGGGACGGGTTGCGTCATGGTGACAGAGAGCATGTAGCCGCAGCGCGCATCCCGCCAGAGGGGGGCCCGCGCCCGTTGCCCTAGCCGCCGGTGCGGCGCAGCAACATCTCGAAGGTGGGGAACCAGCGCTCGCCGTCACGGCTGAATTCGCCTCGCTCGTTCCACTCGCCGGCAGGGGTGAGTTTCATCGTGTAACGGATCCTGCCGCCGGGGACCTCGAACCCCCACACGAATCCGGAATCGGACATCTCGATCGGGAAGCTCCCGACCCGACCGTCTATCGTGTGGGAACGCATCGCGTAACCCCTTTCCGGGAGCCAGTCTATGATGGCAACCGCATTGAACGCGGTGTCGCCCTGGGTCTTGCGGGTCCCGCGCCTGCCCAACCCTTCGATCAGCAAGATCTGGCTGCGGAGCTTGTAGCGGATGCGCTCGGTTTGCCACAGCGTGTCGCGCTGCCCCTGCGCCACCTGGTACCAGGCCGGGCCTTCCCAGTCCCCTTCGGCGAAGGCGAACCGGGTCATGGCCTCGCGCCGTGCGGCGGAGTCGGCCACGCTCATCTGCGCCCAAGCCGGGGCGGCGGCGGTGGCAAGGGCGGCAGCGATGGCGAACCGACGAATCGACATGGACAGACTCCGGACAAACGGGACGAGGGAGATCGGACTTCAAGATTGTCCGATCGCATCCCATTGTCTATGGCGACACTGGATGTGGATGGGGACACCGGGAGGCGGCTTCACTCGCGGGTGTGGCTAGCTTGCGTGGCATGCGAACGGATGGGTCGGTCACGGTTCAGACCGCGCGGGAAGAGGTCGTCAACAGCGTGACTCACGGGGTCGGGGCGGCGCTGGCCATCGCCGGCGTGGCAGTGCTCGTGACCCTCGCGGCCCAACGCGGCACCGCGTGGCACGTCGTGGGGTGCAGCATCTTCGGCGGATCCCTCGTCCTGCTGTATGTCGCCAGCACGCTCTATCACGCCGTGCCATCTCCACGGGCCAAGCGCGTGCTCCAGACGCTGGATCACACCGGTATCCTGTTCCTGATTGCCGGGACGTACACGCCGTTCACCCTCGTCACGCTGCGCGGGCCGTGGGGGTGGTCGTTGTTCGGGGTCGTCTGGGGGCTCGCGGCCACCGGAGTGCTGCTCGAGCTGATGGCGCCGCGTCGGCGCGTGCTGGCGGTGGCGCTCTATCTCGTCATGGGCTGGGCGATGGTGGTGGCGCTCAGGCCCCTCATGGCGGGCATCGCGGCCGGCGGCATGCGGCTGCTCGCGCTTGGCGGCGTCGCGTACACCCTGGGCGTCGTGTTCTACGCGTGGCGCGGCCTGCGATATCACCACGCCCTCTGGCACGGCTTCGTGCTCGTGGGGAGCGCCGCGCACTTCTTCGCGGTCCTGTACTATGTCGTCCCGCGCGCGACCTGAGGGCTGGCGTCGTTGGCTGAGTCCCTGGACCCTCATCCTGCTGGGGGTCTGGATCTTCGTGCTCGTCCGCCTGGGGCCCCATCTCGGTGCCGTCGTCGGCATCCGGTCGGGTGAGGATCTCGTGCCGAGCTTCCGGTACGCCACGCTGGCGGGAGACACGGTCTCGAGCACCACGCTCCGCGGCAAGGTCGTGCTGGTGAACTTCTGGGCGACCTGGTGCCCGCCCTGCAAGATCGAGATGCCGCTGCTGCAGTCGATGGCCGCGCGGCACGCCGGTGCGGGTCTCGTGGTGCTCGGGCTGTCGCGTGATCGGGGGCCGGCGTCGGACGTGAAGGTGTTTCTCAGCGAGCGCGGGATCACATACCCGGTGGCAATCGTCGGCCGAGAAGCCGAACAGGCGTTCGGCGGGGTGCGCGGTTATCCCACGTCCTTCCTGCTGGACCGATCGGGCCGGATCCGCCACGCGGCGCTCGGACCGCTGGCCATGGTGTCTTTCGAGCCCGCGGTCCGGCGCCTTCTGGCTGAGGCGCCCGACTCGTCTCCCGTTGTCAGTGGCGTCTTCCCCACGGGACCATCCGAGGTTCACCCGGCGTTGGCACCGTGGGGGCTCGCGCCCTGACGCCTCGCCCCCCTGCCGTGGCGCCAGGTTCGTGGAGGTGCGGCCGAGACTCGCCGCTCGGGCGTGTTGGTACGCCAACGCCCCCTCGGCGCGCGAGCCGCGGTTCCGCGCGGCGGCGGTCCTGACGAACGGTGAAGCCGCAGCGACAACACCGCCTGGGCATCGGCCCCACTAGAAGTGAAACCCGTAGCCGAAGAACACGGACTGCACTCCGAAGAGTGCGAGTCCGCCCAGGGCGACGCCCCCGACGATGAGCAGGAACGGCAGGAGCAGGAACAGTTGGGCTAACGGGTGCTCCCATGACAAGCGGTGCATGATCGGCAGGAGCAGGAAGCCCAGTGCGAGCCCCAGGGTGGTCGGCTGGAAGAACACGACGGCGGCGAAGGCGAACACGAGCCCGGTCCCGATCTCAAATGCCTGTACGAGCCCCTGGTCGGGATGCGTGTTCGTCAAGAACTGCCGCAGGCGGTGACCCACGCCGCGCGGCGCCGTGACGCCACGCGTGCCACGGTCGCCAGTCACGAGGAACGTGGCGCGGCCGGTCGCGAGGTACGAGCAGACCCCAAGGAACGACAGGGGGCCGAGGGTAGCGTAGAGGGCGGTACTTTTGCCGAGGAACCGGAAGAGGACAAGCGGCCGGTGGGCGAGTTCCACGATGAAGCTGAGGATCGGTGCCAGGAACGTGAGCAGGGTGATCACCGCGAAGTCCGCGGAATAGATTCCGTGGAACGCACCGCCTAGCGTGCGGACGGGAAACGCGAACGCTTGGGCGCCGAGCGCGAACGTGATCTGGCGCGTCTCACCGAGGAGTGTGCCCAGCACCAGGTTCGCATCCACGAGGTACAGGAACCAGAACAGCGAGAGCGGCAACCCGAGCGTGGGGAAGAGAATGTCCAGCTTCTCCACCCAGGGGATGCGCCGGCTCTTGAGCAGTCGTCCGAGTTCCCGGTGAAGGAACTCGGTCGTGCCGCGGGTCCACTTCATGTGGCGCACGCGGAACGCGCGCACGGAATCAGGGAAGTCCTCTCCGCACACGACGTCTTCGGCAAACCGGCCGCGCCATCCGTGTTCGCGTAGCCGGACGGCGAACGCGAGGTCCTCGCTCACGATCTCCGGGAAGCCACCCACGGTCTCCCATGCGTCGCGGCGCACCACGGCACCGTGACCGAGGAGCATCACGAAACCGAAGCGATTGCGCAGCGGCTGATACCAGCGCCAGTGAATGTCGATCCCGAGCCCGACGTCGCGGGACAGCTCATTGCGCCCGTGCGGGTTCACACGGTGATTGGCCTGCACGAACCCGCACTGCGACTCGGACAGCAGACGCGGGACCATCCGGGCCAGGAACGTGGGCGGGAGCAACTCGTCGGCGTCCACGAGGGCGAAGATCGGTTCCGTGGCCACCCGTGCCAATGCGTGGTTGAGGTTGCCGGCCTTGAACCCACGCCGATCGGCGCGACGTACGACGGTGACCCGCTCAGGATGGCGGCGGGCGAACGCGTCTACCCGTGCCTGGGCATCCGGATCGGTGCTGTCGTCCAGCAGGTACACGTGGAAAGCCGGGTAGCGCTGTCCGACGCATGACTCGGCGCTTCGCTCGACGAAGTCGTTGTAGGTCGTGTAGAGGAGCGCGACCGGTGGGAGTTGACCGACGATCAATGGCTGTACATCCGTTCGGCGTGCGCGGTTCCACCGGCGATGGACGGCCGCGGTCACCACCACGCCGATGTTGTAGAAGGCGTAGAGCCACGCCACTTCGACGAAGACCACGAAGAAGGCGAGCGCGGCCCACTCGACCGGCGATCGCGCCGCATCGAGCAGCGTTGCCAGGCGTGGGTGGAACCACAGCAGGGCGGCCGCCCAGGCTCCAAAAATCCCGAGATACATGTGCGGCCGCGGGTGCGCGAGCCATCCGTCCGACGTCGCGCGGATGACCGGGGATCGTGGCGTGATGCGTGGCGCGGTGCGCGCGCGCGCAGGTGCCGTGGCTGCGACGGGTGTCACGGCTCAGCGCTCCAGCAGGCCGAGCGTGAAGCCGGCGGTGAGTGCGGTGAAGTCGGTGCCGTTCTCCACGGCTTGATGCCGAGCCTGGAGGAGCAGCCGTTGGCCGAGCACCGGGATACTGGCCGTGGCGTATCCCTCCGCCAGCGTGCCCGTGCGGGAAGCGTCGAGCGCGGTGCGCCCGGCCGCGATGCCGGCGCCCAACTCGAGGCCGGTCGGGAATCGGTATCTACCGCTCAGCACGCCGCGGAAGCCGTCTTCATCCGGCAGTCCGTTGCCGGAGGTGAACCCCATCAACTCGACGCGCAGCCGACTCGTGACGGGCACACCGACGCCGGCCCCCGCAAGCCACTCGGTGCGGCTATCCGATCGGAATCCGGCCCACCCGCTGGCCTTGAACGAGACCCCCGATCCCAGCACGGCCACCTGCTCGAGGGAGGCCGTCCACTGCGTGACGTCACCGCCAAGGTCCCGCCATCCACCCTCGACCTTGGTTCCCAAGGCGCGGGCCCAGGAGACGTATCCACCGGTCGTGATCCAGGGGACGTGCGAGCCGGCCGCCACGATGGCGGCGTTGTCGAGCGCGAGGCCGTCGTCGTAGGCGGCCCAGAGCCGGAGCCGCGACGTGGGTTGGGCCGCGATCTGCGCGGCCCGCAATGCCAGTCGATCCTGGTCGGCCAGCGCCTGGTCGGCGAAGTACGTGTATCCGCCCCACACCGTGATCTCGAGCGCCGCCGGCAGATAGTGCGAGGCCTCGAGACCCTCGCGGGCATCCCGCCGCTGTGGGTCGAGCAGGAGCGCGCGGGCGTACGCCGCGCGTGCCGACCCGCGGTGACCGTCCGCCAACTCGACGCTCCCGAGCGCCGCGGCAATCTCCGGATCATCCGGGTACCGCGAGGCAAGGGCCGAGAACCGCTCGCGCGCGAGCGCATGATCGCCGCGCCACAAAGCGGTGTAGGCGAGCCCCTTCCCGGGCTCTGCGGCGTCCGGCGCGAGGATCGCCGCCTGGTGAAACGCCGCCTCCGCGTCGTCCCACTGCCGGCTCCAGGAAGCGGCGTAGCCCGTCCCAAGCCACGCCGAGAGATCGGCCGAGTCGGTCTGTAATACCGCAGCGAAGTCCGCGAGGGCGGCGTCGTGCTTGCCGAGCCAGCTCAGGACGTGCCCCCGGGCGACGCGCGCCGATCGATCGGCCGGCTGAGCCACGAGCAGACTGTCGTAGATGGCCCGTGCCTGCTGGAGATCGCCCCGCGCCACGGCGGCGGCCGCCCGCTCGTCCGGCGTGCGTTGCGCCCAGACCGTTTGGAACGGGATGGCAAGGAACGTGAGTGCGCCGAGAATCGGCGGTCGGATACGGAACATGGCTGGGTCGCCCGAGGTTGGAGTCGGAACCTCCTGAGGCAACCCTGGGACCTCCGGCGGGGGAATCCCGATCCGAGGTGCCGGTCCGCCCCGATGACCATCGAACGGGCCGACGTATTCAATTGGATGACAATGGCTTGCGATCGTACGACCGAGGATGCCGATCGTCGCTGCCGTGGCCAGGATTCGGCTCAGCGTGCGTTGTTGGGTGGTGATCCGAATTGTGACAGGTGTCACACTTCGAGGCATCTGTTTTGGACCACACCGGTGAGATTGAGGCTGTCCGGGGCCGTGGCGGCTCTAGCCGCCGCCGTGCGCGCGGGTTCATCTTGGCCACCGGCGGAACGCCACGATCGGAGGCTGGCCGCTTCGTACTCGCAGCCTCACGCGCCGAATGTGGGGGAAAGAGGTCAATGCATGGCAAACGAACACTTCTATCCTGAAGCCGAGCCGTACGCGTCTGGTGTGCTGGCCGTCGATCGGCCCCACGAGCTGTACTGGGAGCAGTGCGGGAAGCCCGACGGCATTCCCATGCTGTTCGTCCATGGCGGGCCGGGAGCCGGCTGCAGCACGTTCGACCGGCGCTTCTTCGACCCCGACGTCTTTCGTGTCGTCCTCTTCGACCAGCGAGGCTCAGGCCGCTCCCGACCGTTGGGTGAGCTGCGCGATAACACGCCTGATCACCTGGTCGCGGACATCGAACGTTTGCGGCGCGAGCTGGGCATCGAGACGTGGCACGTCTTCGGCGGATCGTGGGGCAGTACGCTGGCCATGTACTACGCGCAGCAGCACCCGGACCGGGTGTGGAGCCTGGTATTGCGTGGCATCTGGCTCGTGCGTGACTCCGAGATCCGGTGGTGGCTGTACGACATCGGCTGGGTGCAGCCGGAACTGTGGCGCCGGTTTGCCGAGCACATTCCCACGGCGGAGCGCGGCGACCTGCTCGAGGCCTACTGGCGCCGCCTCACGAGCGACGACCGCAAGACTGCCCTCGCGGCGGCAACGGTCTGGAGTGTGTACGAGGGATCGAGCTGCACGCTGCTGCCCAATGAGGAATTCGCCGGGATGTTTGCCGAGGAAGACATGGCGTGGAGTCTGGCGCGGTTGGAGGCGCACTACTTCCGGAACGCCCGGTTCACGCCGGACACGCTGCTGCTCGACCAGGTGGAGCGGATCCGTCACATTCCGGCGTTTGCCGTCCATGGCCGCTACGACATCGTCTGTCCCATCAAGAGCCTGGACGATCTGCGACGGGTCTGGCCGGAACTCGATTGCGAGATCGTGCCGGACGCGGGCCATTCCTCGCACGAGCCTGGCATCACGCGCGAGTTGGTGGCGGCCACGCGGCGGATTGCGGAAACCGGCAGCCCCGTACGCGACCGGCGCTAGGCGACTCCAGGCGCGGCTGAGAGCCGCGGCTCGGCCCTGTCGCTGAGAGCGGCGCGTGCGTTCGTCAGTTTGCTGACGGCACCGCCGCGACTCTCACTTGCGGCTGACACGAACGCGCCCGTCCCGCGCCCACTTGGCATCCGTGCCAATCCCCCTCCGGATTGTCGCCAAGTGCCTGCCGGACGGGCTCCAGAGCCCTCAGCCAGGCGTGACGGCGGGCAGGATGTACTGCGTCACGAGATGGAAGTGGTCCACGATGGGGGCTGGGGGATCGTAGGACTGGGACTGGATGACGATCACCATGTCGAAGTCCGGAACCACCACGACGTATTGCTGCCGGAACCCGGCGGCAATCCAGAGACGCGGCCCGTAGCGGTCGCTGGTCCACCAGAGCTGCGCGTAGTCGGCGAACCCGTTCGGCAGCGCGTAGCTGACGGTGCCCGCCGACTGCCGGGCAAAGTCTGGCGGCATGAGGCGCTCTCCCTGCCACACGCCATCGCGGAGATACAGTTCGCCGAG
>JAOUDR010000458.1 GCA_029859185.1 Gemmatimonadota bacterium | reverse complement strand
GAAACGTCCTATCGCCGAAATCGCGGCAACCGCGCGGTACACGCCCGATCGGGTCGTGACGAACGCCGACTTCGAGAAGACGCTGGATACGTCCGACCAGTGGATCCGCGAGCGCTCCGGCATCCGGGAGCGGCGCTATGCGGACGACCATGAGACCATCGCGTTCATGGCCTCGGACGCGGCTCGCCGCGCGCTCGCCGACGCAGGCGTCGCCCTGGAGCAACTCGACGCGATCGTGTTGGGCACGGCGACCTGGGACCGGTTGTTGCCCTCGCAGGCGTGCGACGTCCAGGCGGCCCTGGGAGCGAAGAACGCCGCCGCGTTCGATGTCGGCGCGGCGTGCAGCGGGTTCCTCTACGCGTCCACCGTTGCCGAGGGACTCATGGCCACGGGGGTGGCCGAGACGGTGCTCGTCGTAGGCGCCGAGCGGCTCACGCGGATCATGGACGCAACCGATCGCTCGACGGCCATCCTGTTCGGGGACGGGGTCGGCGTCGTCGTCCTGCGGCCGTCGTCGAACGGGCGGGGCATTCTGTCGACCTATCTGAAGTCGGATGGATCGCTCGGCCACCTGCTGTATCGGTCGGGTGGCGGCAGTCTGGAACCGCCGAGTGAGAAGATGCTGGCCGATCGGTCGTATTTCCTGCGGATGGCCGGACGGGAAGTGTTCAAGTCGGCCGTACGCTCGATGGCGGATGCCTGCGACCATGCGCTCGCGCAGGCGGGGCTCGTGGGCGAGCAGGTCGATGTGCTCATCCCCCACCAGGCGAACATCCGGATCATCGAGGCGACGGCGAAGCACGCGAACATCCCCATGGACAAGGTCTACGTGAACGTGGACCGCTACGGCAACACGTCCGCGGCGTCCATCCCGATCGCGCTCGATGAGGCGGTGCGCGAGGGGCGGATTCAGCCCGGAATGGTCGTGCTGTTGGTCGCGTTCGGTGCCGGATTCACCTGGGCGTCCATGGCGATCCGCTGGTGAGAGCCGTGCTGCTGTGCCCGGGGCAGGGCGCCCAACAGGTGGGGATGGGCAAGGACCTGGCGGAGCGCTTCCCGGCGGCCCGATCGGTCTTCGAGGGGGCCGATACCGCCCTGGGGGTCGCACTGTCGCGGCTGATGTGGGAAGGTCCGGAAGCGGAGCTGACGCTCACCCACAACGCGCAACCCGCGATTCTCGTCCATACCCTGGCCGTGCATGCCGTCATCCGCGACCAGGTGCAGCCGGTGGCGGCAGCCGGGCACTCGCTGGGGGAGTACGCGGCCTACGCGGCGCTTGGGGCCCTGGAACTCGCGGATGCCGTGCGCCTCGTGCGCCGCCGGGGGGAACTCATGCTCGAGGCCGGCACGCAGCGGCCGGGCACGATGGCCGCGGTGATGGGGCTGGCTGGTGAGCGGGTGGCGGAGATCTGCGCCGGGCTGAGCGACGCAGACGCGGTCGTCGTCGCGGCGAACCTCAATGCGCCCGACCAAACGGTCATTTCGGGAGACCCAGCGGCCGTCGAGCGCGCCGGTGCCGCGCTCAAAGCGGCCGGCGCTCGTCGGGTCCTCCCGCTCAAGGTCAGCGGCGCATTCCATTCGCCCCTCATGGCACCCGCGCAGGAGGGCCTGCGTGATGCCCTGAGCCGGGTAACGTTCCGGGATCCCGTCGCACCGGTGGTCGCCAACGCGTCGGGCGAGCCTGTGGCCCGCGCGGCCGACGCCCGCGCGCAGCTCGATGCGCAACTCACGGCCCCGGTGTGCTGGGTGGCGTCCATGCAGCGACTGGCGGCATTGGGAAACGGGGCTCGGTTCCTGGAGATCGGGCCGGGCAGTGTGCTGGGTGGGCTGCTGAAGCGCATCGTGCCCGGGGTCGCGGCGACCAGCCTCGGCACGGCCGATGAATGTGAGGCCTTTCTGAGTCAACAGGGAGACACGTGATGGACCTGATGGGGAAAATCGCGCTGGTCACGGGCGGGTCCCGCGGCATCGGCCGCGCCATTGCCGACGCGCTGCATGCCGCTGGTGCCGGGGTGGCCATCCTGGATCGGGACGCCGAGCGTGCGCCGATAACGGCCCGGGAGATCGGGGACGATGTCTGCGCGATGATCGCCGACGTCACCAACCCCGATCAGGTGGCGTCCGCCCTCGCCACCGTCGAGGAGACCTGCGGACCGATCGACATCCTCGTCAACAACGCCGGGGTGACGAAGGATGGGCTGCTCGCGCGGATGAGCAGCGACGACTGGGACGCCGTCCTCGACGTCAATCTCAAAGGGGCGTTTCTGCTCACCAAGGCCGTCGCGCGCGGGATGATGAAGCGCCGCTGGGGGCGCATCATCAATATCTCGAGCGTCGTCGGCCTGATGGGCAACGCGGGCCAGGCGAACTACGCCGCCTCGAAGGCTGGGCTCATCGGCTTCACGAAGTCCGTTGCGCGGGAGCTTGCCTCCCGCAACGTGCTCGTCAATGCGATCGCGCCGGGCTTCATCGAGACGGACATGACCGCGGCGCTCACCGAGGCGCAGCGCGACACCCTGCGGGCCCAGATTCCGCTGGGCCGACTCGGCCAGGGCATGGACATCGCCCGGGCTGTGGTCTTTCTTGCATCAGATCACGCCGACTACATTACAGGCCAGGTGCTCGTCGTCGACGGCGGCATGGTGATGTAGAACCCTCTTCTCGCGAGGACGCACATGAGCAGTGTCGAGGACAAAGTCAGGGACATCATCGCCGAGGAGTTGGGCGTCGAGCGGGAGAAACTCTCCGACGACGCGAGCTTCATGGAAGACCTGGGGGCGGACAGCCTCGATCAGGTCGAATTGGTGATGGCGTTCGAGAAGGAATTCGACATCGACATTCCCGACGAGGACGCGGAGAAGATGCGTACGGTGGGGGATGCGCTGAAGTACCTCCACGAGAAGATGGGAAACAAGTAGTTGTCCCGTCGGCGGGTCGTGGTAACGGGCCTGGGGGTGGTTTCACCCCTGGGCCTGAATCTCGAGGATACCTGGGCCGGCCTGTTGGCCGGGCGCTCAGGCGCCGCGCGGATCAAGCGATTCGACCCGTCGGATCTCGAGGTCCGGTTCGGGTGCGAGGTCAAGGACTTCGACCCGACGCCGTACATCGACCGCAAGGAAGCCAAGCGTTTCGATCTGTTCCTGCAGTACGCCATTGCCGCCGCCACGCAGGCAATGGAGGACGCGGG
Source organism: Gemmatimonadota bacterium (assembly GCA_029859185.1). Taxonomy (GTDB): domain Bacteria; phylum Gemmatimonadota; class Gemmatimonadetes; order Gemmatimonadales; family GWC2-71-9; genus JAOTWJ01. The sequence continues at coordinate 37 of JAOUDR010000458.1, read as the reverse complement.
GCTTGGCGCGCGGGTGCCGGAGCCGGAACGGGCCGGG
>JAOUDR010000024.1 GCA_029859185.1 Gemmatimonadota bacterium | reverse complement strand
ACCACCGGCGTCATTCAGCAGACGCACTTCTCCGGCACCCCCGGCGCGCAGCTGCCAGCGACGGCCGTCCACCAGTCCCTCGATCCCCACCCCAGGCTCCTCGCGCACCTCGGTGCCGCGCGGGAGCGGGATGCCGCGGCGGCTTGCCTCCTCCACGATCGCGCGGGCAATGGGATGGGTGCTGTAGCGCTCGAGGCCGGCGGCCACGCGGAGTGCTGCGTCGTCGCCGCCGACGACCATGACGGCACCTTGCGTCACCGTACCGGTCTTGTCGAGCGCCGCGAGGTCCGCATGCACGAGGTCCAACAACGCATCCGCGGACCGGAACAGCAGACCGCGCCGCGCCGCGGCCCCAAGTCCGGCGGCGGCAGCCAGCGGTCGCGACAGCGCGAGGGCACAGGGGCACGCCACGACGAGCACCGCCACCGTGTGCGCCACTGCGGGCTGGACCCCCGCGCCGGCAAGCCAGCCGACGAACGTCGCCGCCGCGGTCACGAGGGTGGCCGCCGTGAACCACGGGGCAATCCGGTCGGTGGATCCCGGTCGCGTTCCCCGATCCGCCGCGTCCCGGAGCTGATCGACCATCTGCTGCAGCACCGTGTCACGGCCCACTGCCTCGACCTCGACGACGACTGCACCGTCGAGCAGCACGGACCCGGCGACGACCGGACTCCCGGGCTGGACCGCAACGGGCTCGGCCTCGCCGGTCACGAGCGCCATCCGCACGTGCCCCGTCCCGTCCCGCACCGTGCCATCGGCGGCGAACTCCTCGCCCGCGCCCACATCGATGCGGTCACCAGGCACGAGGTCCGCTGCCGGAACCACGGTGACGTCACTACCGGTTGCGCGTTTGGCGGTCGTGGGGACCGACGCCGCCAGCGAGACCGCCGCCTCGGCGGCCCGGCGCCGGCCTCGCGATTCCAACAAGCGGCCCGTCAGCAGGAGCGCCGCCAGCATCGCGAGCGAGTCGAGGTAGGCGTCCTCCCGCCGGATGGTCGCGACGACCCCGTGCGCGTACAGGACCGTGATCGCGATGGCGATCGGGAGATCCATGTGCAGCACCCGGTGGCGCAGCCCCGCCCACGCCCCAGCGAAGAACGGCTGCGCGCACCACAGCGCCACCGGCGTCGCGAGCATCAGCGAGCCCCACTGGAAGAGCACCACGAAGCGCGCCTCCATGGTGCCCCACCACCCGGCGTAGAGCGCCGCGTACATCAGCATGATGTTCGCGGCGGCGAACGCGGCCACCCCAAGGCGGAGCAGGAGGTCGTGGTCCACGCTCGCCTCCTCGCCCAGCAGCCGCGGCCGGTATCCCAGGGCCGCGATGCGTCCCGCAAGGTCGCTCACCCGCACCTGTTCCGGATCCCATCGGAGCGTGGCCCGCCCCGTGGCGTAGCTCACCGTGGCTTCGAGCACGCCGGGCGTGGCACGCAACAGGTGCTCGGTCACCCACACGCAGGAGGCGCAGCGCAGGCCGTCGACCTGGAGCCGGCAGGACTCTACACCATCGGCATCCCGCGTGACGGGGATGGTGTCCCATCCTTCATCGAGCCGATCGGGACGTGGGGCGAACGTTTCGCGGAGGTCGTAGTAGCGATCGAGACCCGCCTCGTGAATCAGACGGGCCGCCAGCTCGCAGCCGTGGCAGCAGTACGTGTCGGTGTCGCCTTCGACGGGCGTCCCGCAGTGCGGACAGCGGGCGGTCATCGTCGCGTCCGCGTCCTTCGTGGCCATCCGCCGCCGCTTGCGCGGCAGAGCCGAGCCGCGGCTCTGAGCCGCGCCTCTCGGGGAGCGCCGCCTGCTCCGCGGGGAGGCGCGAGTAAGACTCGCGGCTCGGCCCTGTCAGTGAACTGACAAGCACCCGGTGCCTGCGCAGCGCTGACCTGTCGCGATCCTGACGGGCACCGGAGCGGCGGCGTCACCACCTCCTGAACACCGGAGGCCTCAGCGGCGCTCGGTCTGGTACGATGGGACGATCTCGTCCCGGCCGCTCACGGCGATGTAGATGAACACGAGATTCACCACGATCACCACGCCCAGACCGATCGCGACCGCGATGGGCCATCGCCGATCCCGCCGATCGTCACTCACGACCGTCGCTCGCTCCCGTCTTGAACGTCGCCTCGACCGTAACCTCGCCACTCGGCGCCGAAACGAGCACGCGGAACGGTATCGTGCGGCTCAGTGTGGCTGTGGCGGGCAGGCGGATCACCAGGGGTGCCGTATGGCTCTCCGAAGACTGGAGCGAGAACTCGGGAACGATGACTTCGGCATCCGCCAGTCCTTCCACGCGTACCGCGTACGTCACCGCACCCGGTGCCGACTCGTTACTCGTCACCTTGAGCAGAAACGTGTTCCGGACCGCGCCGTCGGCATCCATCGTATACAGCGAACCCGGCGTGCGATTCACCGTGACCTCGAACGGCACACGCCCGCGCGCCATGGCGACGCCGGAGACGACCAGCCCCACGAGCAGCGCGGCATACGCGAGCGTTCGCGGGCGCAGGAACCGCGGCCGCTTCCCCCCCTGCATCTCGGCCATGCTGCTGTAGCCCACGAGCGACGGGTGACCGAGCTGCTCCATCACCCCGTGGCAGGCGTCGATGCAGCGACTGCAGGCAATGCACTCGAGCTGAAACCCATTCCGAATGTCGATCCCCTGCGGGCACACGACCACGCACTTGTTGCACTCGATGCACCGTCCGTCCGCGGCCGCCGTCTTCCCTCCGCGCGGCTCACCCCGCACGGGGAAGTAGGTGACCTGGATCGTCTCATTGTCGGTGAGCGCCCCCTGAAACCGCGCGTAGGGACAGAGGTAGTTGCAGAACTGCTCCCGGAACCACGCGAAATCGAGGAAGAAGACACCGCTGAGGATCGCGACGATCGTGTACTCGACCGGTCCACCCTGCCCCATCCACAGCTCCCGTGCGCCGGCGAAGTAGCTCACGAAGGCCATGGATACGACCACGGCCACCAGCGCGAACGCCAGCCACTTCACGACCCGGCGCCAGGCCAGGTCGAACGAGAGTCCACCGCGACCTCGATGCAGCCGGCGGCTGCGGTCGCCCTCGATCCACTGTTCGATCGGACGGATCCAGGCCTCGAGAAAGACGGTCTGCGGACAGGCATACCCGCACCAGAGTCTTCCGAGCAGCGACGTGAAGAAGAAGAGGGAGAACGCGAGAAACAGCAGCATGATGAGCAGGAAGATCGTATCGGCCGCCGTGAACACGCTGCCGAACGCGAACACCTGGCGATGCGGCAGGTCCACGAGAATCGCGGGGTGCCCGCCGACCGGAATCCAGGGTGTGGCGAACAGTATCAGGTGCAACGCGAAGAACGTCCACCGACGGATCGTCGTGAACGTTCCCGTGACCGACTGTGCCTCTACCCATTCGCGGGTACCCGCAAAGCCCAGCATGCTACCGGCTGCCGCCCTCCTGCTCCTCGTGCTCGTCATCGGGCTCGTCGTCGCCGCCTGGCGGGTACGGGCGGCCCAGCGCCTTCGCGTTCTGCTCCACGACGTAGGCCGTCACGTGGTTGATCTGGTCGGCCGTGAGAATGGGTCCCCAGGCAAGCATGCCCTTGGCTGGAACGCCGTTCACGATGGTCGCGTGGATCTCCTCGGGCATGCCGCCGTGCAGCCACTCGTCGTCCACGAGGTTGGGTCCGATGCCGCCCATCAACTCGGCGCCGTGGCACGGCACGCAGTTCGTGCGATACACCTGTTCGCCGGCCGCGGCCGCGTCCTCGGTGAGCATCAACTGCGTGGTGCCAGGACTCTCGCTCGGCCAGCGTTCGCTCGCCGCGGCCAACTCCGCGGCAAGGGCCTTCTGCGGCGACCGGTGCGCGATGAAGTGGTAGTGCACCAGATACCCCGCCGCGAAGATCGCCGTGCCCCACAACAGCCCGAGCCACCAGTCGGGCAGGGGATTGTCGTATTCCTGTATGCCATCCGCTTCGTCCTCATGGCCGAGGACCTGATTGCGCTCGTCGTGTTTGCTCACGAGTCGCCTCCATCCGTGAGGGGCATGCGGGCCGCTTCTTCGTAGCGCGCGCGGTTGCGGGGCAGGAACGTCCACACCGTCCAGCCGACGAACCACGCGAAGAAGAAGACGGTCATCACCCCGAGCACCCAGCCGAGCCGCACGTGCTCGGCCGCTGATTGCAGTACCTGGTTCATTGCGACCCCGTCGGGGCGGTGAGCCCCGCCTCGATGGCCCGACGCCCATCGATCCCCAGCCGTTGCAGGTAGGCGATCAAGGCCACAATCTCCCGATCGGGCTCCGATTCGATGCCGGCCTCGGCCAGCCGGCCGACGATGCCGGTGCCTTGCCGCACGAGGCTCGACACGATGTCCACGAACGCGGTGTCCGCGTACGGCACGCCGACCCGGCGGAGCCCGTTGACCGACGCCTGCACGTCGGTCGCATCGATGCGCCCGTCGAGGAGCCAGCGGTACGACGGCATCACGCTTCCCGGCGTCGTGCTGCGGGGATCACGCATGTGCTCGTAATGCCACGCGTCGGGGTACTTCCCACCGACGCGATGCAGGTCCGGCCCGATACGCCGAGAGCCCAACAGGAACGGATGGTCGTAGCGGTACTCGCCCGCGCGCGACCATTCGCCGTACCGCAGCAACTCGGCCCGCATCGGCCGCACCATCTGCGAGTGGCAGAGGTAACACCCCTCGCGGATGTAGATGTCGCGCCCCGCCACCTCGAGCGGAGTATAGGGCGATACCCAGTCGGGACGCTCGGGACCTGCCGCCGCCGTGAACATCGGCACGATTTCGACAATGCCGCCAATGGAGATCGCGATGGTCGTGACGATGGCGAACAGGCCCGCCTTGTTCTCCAACACCCGACGATGGAACGGGTCCTTCGGAGTCGTATCGGTCGTCATCGGGTCCTCCGTTCAGGACGCGGCCGGAGCCGGGATCGCCTGCACCTGCGGGCGGGCACCGCGCACCGTCTCGAGGAGATTCCACACCATCATCAGGGCACCGGTCAGGTACAACGCACCGCCGGTCACCCGCAGCCAGTAGTAGGGCGCCAACCGATGCACAATGTCCATGAAGGCGGGCGTGGCCAACAGGCCCTGGTCGTTCACGGCACGCCACATCAACCCCTCGGTCAACCCCGCCACCCACATGGACAGGGTGTACAGCACGATGCCGATGGTGGCCAGCCAGAAATGGGTGGTAGCCCATCCCGGTCGCGCGAGCTCGCGGTTCCACAACCGCGGCACCAGCCAGTACAGGATGCCGAACGTGATCATCCCGTTCCAGCCCAGCGCGCCGCTGTGCACGTGCCCGATGATCCAGTTCGTGTAGTGGGCGAGGCCGTTCACCGCGCGGATCGCGAGCATCGGCCCCTCGAACGTGGACATCCCGTAGAAACTCACGGCAACGACCATGAACTTGAGAACCGGATCCGTCCGCACCCGGTCCCATGCGCCGCGGAGGGTGAGCAGACCGTTCAGCATGCCGCCCCAGGACGGGGCGAGCAGCATGATGCTGAACACCATCCCGAGGGTCTGCGCCCAATCCGGGAGCGCCGAATAGAGCAGGTGGTGCGGCCCGGTCCAGATGTAGAGGAAGACCAACGACCAGAAATGCACGATCGACAGTCGGTAGCTGTAGACTGGTCGCTCGGCCGCCCGGGGCAGGAAGTAGTACATCAGCCCGAGGAACGGCGTCGTCAGGAAGAAGCCCACGGCGTTGTGCCCGTACCACCACTGGACGAGCGCGTCGGTGAGGCCCGCATAGATCGGGTACGACCGGGTCAGCGAGACCGGTACCGCCAGGCTGTTGACGATGTGCAGCACCGCGATCGTGATCACGAATGACATGTAGAACCAGATCGCGACGTACAGGTGCCGCACCTTCCGGATCGCGAGCGTGCCGAAGAAATTGATCGCGAAGACGACCCACACGACCGCGATCGCCACGTCGATGGGCCAGATCAGCTCGGCGTATTCCTTGGACTGCGTGAATCCCAGCGGGAGCGTCACCGCCGCCGCGACGATGATCAGCTGCCAGCCCCAGAAGTGGAACGCGGACATCGCATCGCTGTACATCCGCGTCTTCAGCAGCCGCTGCATCGAGTAGTAGATGCCGGCGAAACAGATGTTGCCGCCGAAGGCGAAGATCACGGCGTTGGTGTGCAGCGGACGCAGTCGACCGAAGGTGGTCCACGGCAACCCCAGGTTGGCGGGCCACCAGGCGAGCTGCAGGGCAATGATCACCCCGAGCAGCATCCCGACGACACCCCAGAGCACCGTTGCCGCGACAAATTTGCGAACGATATCGTCGTCGTAGACTGACGCGTTCGCGCGGAGGTTGAGGGTACTATTCATGGGCAGATCCCCGACCGCTGTACGGAAGGTGGAGAAATGGACGTGGGCCGGATGATATCGTCGGGACCGGCCGGGTCAAGCGGGTCACGAGCAATGACAGTGATTGCTTCTTCATGATCGGTTTCTTGGCGGCGGCGTTCGTCGCGGGGCTCGTGGGCAGCCCCCACTGCATCGGCATGTGCGGCGGCTTTGCGGTGCTGTGCGGCGGCCGCGTCACCGACACGCTGGCCTGGCACTTGGGCCGCATGACCACGTACGCCCTGCTCGGCGCCTTGGCCGGAACGTTCGGCGCGCTGCTGCCGGGGCCGTCCTGGGTGGCGGCGGCGGTGTCACTCGCCCTGATGCTGTGGTTTGCCGCCGGATTGGCGGGCATCGTGCCGGAACCCCGGGTCGCCATCCCCGGCCTCGCGCAATTCGGGGCCGCCGTCAGCGGCAGCCCCCACCCCGGTATGCGCTACGCGTTCGGGATTGTGACGGGATTCCTACCTTGCGGCCTCGTCTACGCGACCCTGGGCATAGCGGTCGCCACCGGCGGGCCGGTACCGGGCGCGCTCGCGATGGCGGCATTCGGACTCGGCACTGCCCCACTGCTCTCCACGGTCGCTCTCGGGCTGCGGCGGATCGTGGCGCGCGACCTCCGCGTCCGGCGCCTCCTTGCCGCCGCGGTCCTCGCGGCGAGCCTCTGGTCGGTGGCCATGCGCCAGGGGATCCTCGGCTCTCACGCGATGCAGAGCCAGGGAGAGCGTGGGACGATGCCCACGCCGGATCCGGCCGCGCACCCGGATCCCTAGCTTCACGCACTCGACCGTTCCTCCGGGCGCTCCGGGAACGACAAGCCAACCCCGGCGCGCTGAGCAGCTTTCGGCACACGGCGCATCGGTGTTAGAATCGCACGCCTCTCTCACCGGACTGCTCATGGCTCGCCTGCCTACCGCCCTGCTCATACTCACGCTCCCCGCAGCGCTCGCCGCTCAGGAGGCGCCACTCGATTTCTTCGGCCGCGGTCCCTACCGCGTCGAGGTGCCCCGCCCGGACAGCCTGTTGGGCTACGGGCCGGGTGCCCGCCACACCCAATACGCCGAGCAGCAGGCCGTCCTCGAACGGTTGGTCGCGGCGTCGGGTGGTCGCGCAGCGTTCGAGGAGATCGGCACGACCGAGGAGGGACGCCACATGCGGGTCGTCCTGATCTCGAGTCCGGCCAACCTGGCGCGCCGCGACGCCATCCGCGCCGATCTCGCACGACTCACCGATCCACGAAACCTCACCGACGCCGAGGCTGCGACCATCGTCGACCGGACTCCCGTGACGGTGTTTCTCTCGTACTCGATCCACGGCAACGAGCCGGCCGGGTTCGAGGCGGTGATGTGGGTGGCGTACCAGTTGATCGCCTCTCAGGAGCCCGTCACCGTCGCCGCGCTCGACAGCGTACTCGTCATCCTGAACCCGTCGGCCAACCCCGACGGGCACGAGCGGTTCGCGGTCTGGTACAACTCCGTATTCCCGGGTGCCACGGGTACGAACGAGCCGGGAAGCCTGGAGTGGGACGAGCCGTGGAGCGTGTGGGGACGGTACAGCCACTACCGGTTCGACATGAACCGCGACCTCATCGCGCAGTCACAGGCACCGGTCCGCGCGATGCTCGGCACCATGCGCCGCTGGAACCCGCAGGTGGTCGTGGACCTCCACTCGACCACGGAACAGTACTTCTTCCCGCCGTTCGCCGAGCCCGTGAACACCAACATTCCCGCTGCCTCGCTGGCCTGGGTCGAGGCGTTCGGCAAGGGCAACGCCGCCGCGTTTGACCGGTACGGCTGGCAGTACTTCACGCGGGACGTGTTCGACGGTCACTACGTCGGCTACTTCGACGCCTCGCCCACCGTGGCGGGGGCCACCGGCATGACGTACGAGACGGACGGCGGCAAGGCGCTCCAGCGCCGCCGCGACGACAACACGGTCATCACGTTCCGCGAGGGGATCGCGCACCATTTCGTCGCGTCGCTCGCCACGGTCGAGACGGCCGCCGCCAACCGCGGGCCGCGCTTGCGCGACTTCCACGCGTTCTACCGGTCGGCGGTGACCGACGGGCGGGCCGCCCGCATGAAGCGGGTCGTCGTCCTGCCCAATCAGGATCCCACGAACGCACAGCGACTCGTCACCCTGCTCGCCGGTCAGGGTGTCGAGGTGGAACGACTCACGGCACCGTACACGGCGACCGCGGCGCACGCCTACCTCGGCGCCGCAGCCGCCGATCGCAAGACCTTCCCGGCCGGTGCGCTCGTGGTGCAGCTGGACCAGCCGCGCAATCGCATGGCCCGGGCCCTGCTCGAGCCGGACGCCGAGGTGCCCGAGCCATTCCGGACACGCCAGCTCGAGCGGTTCGCGCGGAACCTGCGGCGGGGCGACGCACCCGGAGAAGGCTACGAGTTCTATGACGTGACGGCCTGGTCCCTTCCCTACACCCTGGGACTCGAAGCCTGGTGGACCGAGGACCTCGGATCGGTCACCACGGAATCCGTGGTCCGCGCCGATGGTGCGATCGTGGCGAACGTCGCCGGGACGGGGAGCGTCTCCCGGCCGGCGCGATCGGCGTACGTCTTTCCCAACGACCGCCAGTCGGCGGCAAAGCTGGCCATGGCCCTGCTGCGCGAGGGGTTCGTGGTGAACGCGAGCCGCGAGCCCTTGCGGGCGGACGGGCGCAGCTACCCGCGCGGCACCTTCGTCGCGCGCGTGGCGCGCAATCCCGCTGGGCTGCACGAGCGCGTGGCGGCCCTGGCCCAGGCCGCAGGGGTTACCGTCACGGCGGTGCAGTCAGCGTTCCCGGATTCCGGGGGCATCGGCGTCGGATCGGAGAGCGTCGCGCCGGTGTTCCGGCCCAACGTGCTCGTCGCCGCGGGCGACGGCGTCAGCCAGACATCCTACGGCGCGCTGTGGCATTTCCTCGAGACGGAACTGGACCAGCCGTTCGTGCCGGTCCCGCTCGACCGGCTTGGCCGGGTAACACTCGACGACTACAACGTCCTGATCCTGCCCGAAGGGTCACCGGCTACGATGGAGCGCGCGCTCGGCGCAAGCGGCGTGAGCCGACTCAAGGACTGGGTCCGCAGCGGCGGGGTGTTGATCGCCTACGGCGGATCGGCACTGTTCCCGGCTCGCAAGGAAGTGGGCCTCAGCACGGTGAAGGCCGTCGGCGCTCCGGAGGAGGACGAGAAGAAGAAGGAGAAAGGGGACTCGCTCCCCGCCGCCACCGATCTGACACCACCGCTGGCGTCACCCGACGCCGACACGAACGCCGTGCAGCCGATTCCGGGCGCCATCTTCCGGGCGGCGCTCGACCGGAGTCACTGGCTCACGGCGGGCTACGAGCGCAGCGAGCTGGCCGTGATGCTCTCCGGCGGCACGTTCCTCCAGCCATCGAAGTCGGGCGCCAATCCGGTCGCGATCGTGGCGGAGCACCCGTTGCTCTCGGGATTCGTGTGGCCCAACACCGAGCGACTCATCGCCCGCACGGCCTGGGCCGTCGTCGAGCGCCAGGGCCGGGGTCACGTCGTGATCTTCGCCGACGATCCGCTGTTCCGCGCCTTCTGGCGCGGCACGGGGCGGCTGGTGACGAACGCGATGTTGTTTGGGACAGGGAGATAGGATAGAACAAGGACGGGCAAACTGAGACGGGCAGAACAAAGACGGGCAAACTGAGACGGACGGGGAACTGATTTGTCGTCCCCGCCCGTCTTTGTTCAGTCCGTCTTTGTTCAGTCCGTCTCTGTTCAGTCCGTCTCTGTTCAGTCCGTCTCTGTTCAGTCCGTCTCTGTTCTGCCCGTCAGTTCTTCTCCTCCCAAAACAACCCCCGCTCCGGCTGCGGCACGATCGCCTTCACCTCCTGCGGGCTCTTGTTGCGCATGATCTCGATCCGGATCTCGTCGCCCGGCTCGTAGGACCGGAAGATCCGCGTTGCTTGCGACGGGCTGGTGGGTACCCGGCCGCCGATCCGACGAATCACGTCACCGCTCTTGAGCCCCAGGAGCCCATCCTTGGGCGCCCGAACCACGAGGAGCCCTTCGGTCGCACCGAAGTAGGTGCCGAGCTCCGCGTCGAGCGTGGTGAGCTCCATATCGGACCACCGCTGGCCGATCCGGACGGTCCACGCATTGCCCTCGCGCAGCATCTCCAGGCGCGGCTCCACGACCATCGCTCGCTCCATGGCCCGTTGGGCCGCCTTCATGGCGGAATCCGTACGCTCCATCTGGAAGCCGTACGCATAGCTGAGGTCGTCCAGGGCCTCCGGCACGATCACCACCGTCTTGGCGTCCTTGCCTCGACGAATGGCGACCCGTACCGTGTCCCCCTCCTCCAGCTCACGGGCGAGATCGATCAGGCGCTCACCGGCCGAGCCTGTCTTGGCGCCGAGTGCCTTGCCGTCGAAGGTGACCACGATGTCACCGGCCTCGAGGCCCGCTTTGGCGGCGGGACCATCCGGCGTCACCCCTTCGACCACGGCGCCGATCGAGTCCGTGGTCACATCGCGATCGGTCTTCACGATGACGCCGAGGCGCGGCCGGCCCATCGCCATCGCGAACGCCAGCGGTGCTTCGGTCCGTGGGCTCACGAACACCATCTCGCGCCGCGCTCGGCCGAGCTGCCGCTCGAGTTCCCGCATCTGCTGTTGCTGGGCCTGCATTTCCTTGCGAACCTGCTCGAGCTTCTGCTCCAGCTCGCGCCGCTCCGCCTCGGTCAGTTTGCGGTCCTGGGCCGTCGCACCGCTCGACATCATGAACAGTGCGACCACCCCAATGATCAGTCTTCGCATGGTCTCCTCCTGCAGTGTCGGGTCAGAACCCGACGTAGGTGGCGCGGGTCACGTGGGCATTGACGAGTGCGTCCATCAAATCCACCCGATCGCGCCATAGGCCGATCAAATCCTCGCGGGCCCCGCCGCGTGTGGTTACCTGATTGATGCCTGCGTCCACCAAAGCGATGCGGTCCTCGAGATCCGCGACGATCCCAGCCGCCCGTCCGTTGAGGACCCGGCCCTCCGGATCGTACGTGCGGAGGGTCGCCTCGAGATTGCGGGACTGGGCTATGAGCTGCTCGAGCTCCGGACTCGTCACCGGACCGTGGTCCTGAAACGCGACCGACCGCACACCAATGAGCAGGGCCACCGCGGCTGCAAGGGCCAGTGCACTCCACCCGGTGCGCTGCACCGTCCGGCGCCTCCGCTCGCGTTGCGCCTGCTCCCGGACGACCGTCCAGCGGTCCCGGGGCGGGCGGTGGGCCGGCAGGGCCCGCAACTCGGACACCCGCCGATAGAGCAGGTCCAACTCGTTCTGGCAGTACGGGCAGTCGCCCACGTGCGTCCGGGCCCACGCGGTCCCTTCGCCGTCCCGTACCGCCAACAGTTCCGCCATCGTGCAGTGCTTACGCATCGTGCTGCTCCCCGCCGAGCCAGCCCCGGAGCCGTACGTGCGCCCGGGCGAGCTGAGACTTCGAAAAACTGACCGTCTTGCCCGTCATCTCGGCGATATCCTCGTGCGTGTATCCCTCGACGTCGTGCAACCACACCACCGCGCGCGACGTTTCCGGCAGTCGCATCAGGGCCGTTTCCAAATCGAGCTGCAGTGCCACATCCGCCGCCGCGACACCGATGGCCGCTCCGTCCTCCGGCAGATCGTCGGCGTCGCGGTACTTCTCACGTCGGATCCGCATCAGCGCCTTGCTGGCCGCAATCCGCTTGAGCCACGCCGTGAGGCTGCCAGTCCCGGTCCCGCGAAGTCCGCCAATGCTGCGGCATACCTCGAGAAACGTCTCCTGCAGCACGTCCTCGGCGTCTTCCTCGGTGCGACAGATGCGGCGCGCCATCGTGTAGACCAGGCCCTCGTAGGACCGGTAGACCCGTTCGAGCGCCTCGAGATCGCCCGACTTGGCTCGCTCCACCGCGATGTCGTCGAGAACAGCAGTTACCGGCACGGCGTCTCGCAGTTTGGTCATTGGGATAGATGCGGGAGGGGGGGAGAGGGTCGCAGAGTGCTGGCCGACGACCGATGGCCGATAGGCCGAGCGCCACCGGGCACCAATCCGGCCCGGATCGGCAATCGGCTATCGGCCCCTGTTCAGACCACCAGGTTGACCAGCCGATCTTTCACGAAGATCGCTTTCCGTATCTGCTTGTCACCAATGAACTTATGGACGGTCTCGTCAGCTCGGGCCTGGGCGACGGCTTCGGACTCCGGCAGCCCGGCGGGGACTCGGAGCCGGCTCCGGACCTTGCCGTTCACTTGAATCACCAACTCGACCTCGGGGTCCCGCGCGAGGTCCGGGTCGAACTCGGGCCAGCGGGAGGCAAAGACGGTCGTTGCCTCGTGACCAAACCGCTCCCAGCACGCCTCGGCAAAGTGCGGCGCGAACGGCGCGAGGAGAATGACCAGCGGCTCGACGAGCGTGCGGGAGACCTCTTGTCCCCTCTGCCCCTCCTGCCCCTCCTGCCCCTCTCTCCGCAACAAATTCACGTACTCCATCATCGCCGAGATGGCCGTGTTATACCGCAACTCGGCGATGTCTGCCCCGACCTTCCGAATGGTCTGGTGGAGTTTGCGCCGCGCCTCCTCGGATGGATGACCGTCTGTCGCCTCGTGCACGAGCGTCCAGACGCGGTCAAGGAAGCGTCGGATGCCCGAGATCCCCTCGTCGCGGAAGTCGCCGCCCTCCTGGTAGGGACCGAGGAACATCAGGTACATCCGGAAGGTGTCCGCCCCCCACTGTGCGATGTACTCGTCGGGCACC
>JAOUDR010000456.1 GCA_029859185.1 Gemmatimonadota bacterium | reverse complement strand
CCAGGGTGCGGCGGAGTTGAAATGGCTCCTGCCCCCCAAGATCCTGCGCCGCCTCGTCTCCTGATGGCACGCCGCGAGCGCCTCCTCGACCGCGCGACGTCCGACGCCGTGCGCCGTGTAGCCGCCGGCCGGATCGTTGAGGCCACGGTTGCCTTGGAGCGTCTCAAGGATCGCCGGGACCGCGAGGCACTGCATGACTTTCGGGTGGCGGTGCGCCGGCTGCGGAGCCTCCTGCGCGCGTATCGCCGCTGGCTGGGGCGCACCGCGGCAACCAAGGTCCGGCGCCGCCTGCGCGACCTCGGGAGCGCCACGAACGCGGGCCGGGACGCGGAAGTGCAGTTGGCCTGGCTCGAGGCCCAACGGTCGGCCCTCGCCCGCGGCGAGCGGACCGGCCTCAACTGGCTGATGCGGAACCTGCGGGCCACCCGGCGGGAGAGCTACACTGGGGCCCGCCGTCACATGCGCGAGGACTTTGCCCGCGTCTCCGACATGATCGAGAAGCGACTGGCCGAGCTCGACGAGACCGGGCCTCCGTTCCGCGAGACGTTCGCGCTCCTGCTGCGTCAACACAGCGCGGAGTTGGAGGCTCGCCTCACCGCCATTCGCGGCCCCGAAGACGAGGAGAACGCGCACGAGGCCCGGATCAGCGCCAAGCGATTGCGCTACCTGCTCGAGCCGGTGCGCACCGATGCAGCGGGCGTCAGGCCGCTCGTGGCGCATCTCAAGGACCTGCAGGATCTCCTGGGATCGCTGCATGACATGCACGTGCTCGAGACCGGCCTGCTGGTGGCCTTGGAGGCGATCGCCACGTCAAAGGCCCACCACCTCCGCTCGCTCGCGCTCGCCGGGGACCCAGCCGCGGTCCATCGCGAGCATCGCCGCGACGAACGCCTCGGCCTCGTGGCACTTGCCGCCCGTGCTCGGACAGAGCGCGATCGGCTGTTTGCCTCCCTCACGCGGCGCTGGCTCCATGACGGGGGGCGGGACTTCTTCCGCGAGGCCGCGGAGGTCGCGGAGACGGTCGGTCGCGAGCCGGGCGTTCCGGTGGAACGGGAGCGCAAGTTTCTCCTGCGACGTCTCCCGGACGCCGTCCGGGCCGCCGAGGTCCAGGAGATCGATCAGGGGTGGCTCCCCGGCGAGCGCCTGCGCGAGCGCCTGCGACGCACGCGCGACGGCGACGGAGAACACTTCTACCGCACCGTGAAACTCGGGACAGGCCTCGAGCGGATCGAACTCGAGGAAGAGACCACGGCCCACCTGTTCGCGGCCCTGTGGGAGCACACCGAGGGATGCCGCGTGACCAAGCGGCGCTACCGCATTCCGGACGGTGCGGCGATCTGGGAGATCGACGAGTTCCGGGATCGGGAGCTGGTGCTTGCGGAGATCGAGTTGCCCCGGGCCGACACCGAGGTGCGGATACCCGATTGGCTGGAGCCGCTGGTCGTGCGCGAGGTGACCGGCGAGCCGGCGTATCTCAACCTGACGCTCGCCTCCAACCCCGGACTGCCGAAGCCGCGGCGCGCTAGGCGCCCCGGCGGGCGCGCACGACGCGGAGCGATGGCGCGGTCTCCATAGCGGCCGCCCACTTTACCGTCAGGCGGGAGTCGAACGCCTTTGCGAACAAACCGGCCTTGCGCCGGCCATCCCACAGTTCGACCACTGGTTCCTGCGGGGCAACCGCCACGAGCGTGACGCGCCCGCGCCGCGCGTGGCACCGGACATCGGTGACGAGCTGCTGGTGACTCCGGTTGAGCGCCACGCCCAGTCGCAGGATGCCGGCGAGTTGGCTGACAAGGCTTCGATCCGGCTTGGAGAGTCGCGCGAAGTTGGCATGCGATCGCCTGGGGTAGGCCCGCCGATGGTACCGCACGACGTTGGCGATCACCTCGATTTCCCGCGCCGACCAGCCGGCGAGGTCCGAGTGCATGATGAGGTGGTAGGCATGTTTGTGGTGGCTCGCGTGGTTGACGAGAAACCCCACGTCATGCAAGAGCGCGGCGGCCACCAGCAGATCGCGGTTCGCGACATCGAGTCGGAAGCGGCCCCGGAGTCCATCGAACACCCGTCCGGCCAGATGCGCGACGTGCTCACCGTGCCGTTCGTTGGAGAGACAGCGGCGGGCGAACCGCCGGACGGCGTCCATCCGCGTCGGCGGTGCCGGCGTCGCGGTACCGAGGCCAAGATCCGCAATCATGGCGAGAATCAGGCCATCCCGCACCCCGCCATCGTTCACGAGGATCTGCCGCACCCGGAGATGCTTGGCGAGCCGCGCCACCACGGCGGTCCCTGCCACGACGATGTCGGCGCGTTGTGGCGGCATCCCCGGGATCTGACGCCGTTGGGCTTCCGGTACCTCGAGAAACCGCGCCAGCATCCGCACGACCTCGGCGCGCGTCACCCCGTAGCCGTGCGGATTCCCCTCCTTGCCCTCGCGCTCGAACCGGACCATCCCGCCGAGCGCGGAGAACGTCCCTCCGCTCCCGACGAGCACCTCGACCGTGAACGGCGGCTTCCCGATCTGCTTCTTGATCTTCTTGTCGATGGCGCGCTTCAGTGCCTTCCAGTGTCTCTCGCTCAGCGGGTCGGATCGCACGAACTTCTCGGTAAGGCGGACCGCGCCGAGCGGCAGGGAGTACACCTGGTCCAAGACGGAGCCGGCTGAGAGCACCACTTCGAGGCTCCCCCCGCCGATGTCCGCGACCGCCACCGCGCGACCCTCGAGGTCGAACCGGCGTATCCCGCTCTCGAACGCCAGGCGGGCCTCCTCCTCGACTGAGATGACCTCCACACGGATGCGATGCCGGCGCCAGGCCAGACGGCGGAAGTCCTCCCCGTTCTTCGCCTCACGCACCGCGCTCGTGGCGGCGGTACGCAACTCGGTGACCCCGAACCCGTCCGCGATCGCCTTCATCTTGCCAATGACCTCGAGCGACCGCTCGATCGTCTCCGGTGCCAGGCGTCCGGTCCGGGCAAGCCCGGCCCCGAGACGCGTCATCTCGCGTTCCTCGTCCAGCACGCGGTAGGTGCCGTCGGACAGGATCTCCGCCACGATCAGGCGAATCGAGTTCGTCCCGACGTCGATGGCGCCGAGTCGCGGCCCTGAGGATCCTCGTGGTGTGCTGGGCATACGTCTCCCTGTGGGGACCCCGGACTACCCGTCCGTCAGGCGCCCTGGTGAGTACTGAACGAACATGGCCACCGCCCAGCCCACCGCAAGGGTCCGCCGATAGGGATACGGC
>JAOUDR010000457.1 GCA_029859185.1 Gemmatimonadota bacterium | reverse complement strand
GTGGCGGTCACCGTCTGGCTGCCGACCACGTTGCCGAGCGTCCAGGTGACCCGCGCCCGGCCCGTGCCGTCGGTCAGCGCCGAGTCGGCGGAGACCGCGCCGCCGCCCAGGGTCACGGCAAACCGCACCCACACATCGGGAACGCCCACGCCATCACTCGCCGTCAGCCGCGCCACGAGCGGGGCCGGCAACAGCCCTGCTGCCGGGCCCGTCTGGCCCGAGCCGGAGTCCGCGATCAGCGCGGCGGGTGGCAGTACCACGTTCACAATGGCGGTATCGGCCGGACCGGTGAGCAGGCCTGCCACAATGCGGGCCGGACCGCGCGCTCCGCCCAGCACGGCTCCCACGGCCGGGTCCGGCACCCGGGCCACGGCCGTATCCAGCGAGCGCCACCCAATCGGCGTGCCCGGAATCGGCTGGCCGGCAGCGTCAAACGCCTCGGCGGTGAGCGTGGTGGGCGTGCCGGCGATCAGGTTCGTGCCCGGTTGGGTGATCACGACCGAGGTCGCGTTCGCCCCTACGCCGACGTACTCGAGGGGCACGTCGATCGGCACTGGTTGGCCCGACGTCGTGGGGACCACCTCGAGCGGCCCCGCCCGGAAGACGGTGTCGTTGGCCGGGGCCGGGCCGATGAGCAGGATCCGCAACAGGAACGTCTCGCCGGGAGTGAGCACCGGGACGGCAAGCGATAGATCCACCGAATCCGCCCCGGCGGAGATCGGGATAACGGTGTCCTTCGCGACTTCACCACCAGGCTGCCGCGTGAGAATGAACCGCCCCGCCGCGACGGGCACGATCCCGGCCGCCTCGGCGACATACCGCGGCGCGAGCGCCACATATCCCGGGATGGCACGCCCAGGACCGGTCTCGTCGGTACAGGTCGTCACCGCGAGGCTGATCACCACCAGGCCCAACACCCATCGCCCCCGGGAGCGCGGGGGGAGCGGCGCTGGGGCCGCAACGGTGCGTGGCGTCAGAATCGGCATGAAGCGACTCGAGGGCGTCTGGTATACTGACCCCTCAAACGGCATCCTGCAAGGAAACCACGCATCCCCCGTGCCAGGACCGTCATGGGGAGCCGCCGGTGCGGGTACCGCAGATTATCTTCCTGCGCGTGACACGCGCATTTCACAGCACAATCGTCGTTTTTGCCGCGGTAGCGTTTCACCCGTTCACCGCCGCGAGCCAGACCCGCGACTCCGTCCCGCCCGACTCGGCCGTCCGGATGCCGGACATCGTCGTGACGGCGACGCGATCGGAGTTCGTGCAGGACCCGGAGAGCCCCGCCGCCGCGCGGACCGACACGGTGACCACCGCCGACCGCGCCGCCGCCCGCGTGTCTGCGGATCTGCTCCGGGACGCCCCCGGCGTCCACGTCCAGCAGACCTCCGCAGGCCAGGGGGCGGTGGTACTCCGCGGACTCATCGGCAATCAGGTGCTGATACTCGTCAATGGCATCCCGATGAACAACGGCACCTACCGCGATGGTCCCGGCCAGTACCTCGCGACGATCGACCCGGAGACCATTGACCGGATCGAGGTCGTGCGCGGGCCCGCATCGGTGCTGTACGGATCCGACGCGCAGGGCGGGGTTGTGAACGTGATCACCAGCCCGCACCCCAACGGCCTGGGCCTCTCGCTGGGAGGCGCAGTGCAGGGTTCCTCCAGCAACCGGGGGGCGCGCGGCCGGCTCTCGGCGGGGTACGGGACCGCGACGTGGCAGGCGCGGCTGGGCGTGAGCGTGCAGGGAGCGAGCGATCTCCGCGCCGGCAGCCCGGTGAACGACCAGACGCCCACCGGGTTCGACGCCTGGGGCGTGGGCGCCCGGATCGACTACGTGCCATCCACCGCTCACCGCGTCACCGCCGGCGTGGAGCAGTGGAAGATGAACGATGTGTCGCGGTACGATCGTTATTGGGACTTCCGCGCACCGGCGCTCGGGCCGGACTACGAGTACAAGTTCGCGCCGCAACAGCGCCAACTTGGCTATGTGCGCTACGCCTTCCGGTCCGACCTGGCCGCGGTCCGGCGCCTGACGGCGACCGCGAGCCTCGCCGTGCAGCGCGAAGGGCTGACCCGCCAGCGCTGGGCCGCGGACACGACGCCGTCACCCCGCGTCGATCTCACGCGCGACGACGTGTTCACTCCCGGGGTGAGCCTGGTGGGCGAGTCGCAGTTTCCTGTGGCCCAACGGCTGCTGACGCTGACGTGGGGCGCCGAGGGCTACCGGGACGCACTGCACAGCTCCGGCGAGCGACGGAACCTCGTCGATGGATCCGTGACGCCCACCGAGCGACAGACCGCCAGCGGTTCCATTCCGAGCGGCCGCTACCCCGATGGGGCAACGATGGGACGGGTCGGCCTGTTCCTGGAAGCTGACGCGCCACTGACCGAATGGCTGCGCCTGTCGGCGGGCGGACGCTGGAGCGGCTTTCGCTCGGTGGCCGAAGTGGGCACGGACCTCGGCGGTCGCGTCGAGAACTCGGCCGGTGCGGTGACGGGGCAGGCGGGCGCGGTCGCCCGGATCGCCCGCCCCCTCGATCTGACGCTTCGCGTCGCCCAAGGCTTCCGGGCCCCAAACCTGTATGACCTCACCAACGTCGGTGCCGTACCCGGCGGTGTGGTGGTCCCCAACCCGAACGTCGGTGCAGAACGGTCACTGACCTACGAGGCCGGGCTGCGGGCGCATACCGGCACCATGGGCGGCGAGGTCGTAGCGTACCGCACCCTGATCGACGGCTTCATCGACCGCGTCCCGGCCACGTTCAACGGCGACACGCTGCTCG
This sequence comes from Gemmatimonadota bacterium, assembly GCA_029859185.1. Taxonomy (GTDB): domain Bacteria; phylum Gemmatimonadota; class Gemmatimonadetes; order Gemmatimonadales; family GWC2-71-9; genus JAOTWJ01. The sequence continues at coordinate 453 of JAOUDR010000457.1, read as the reverse complement.
AGGGCGAGCGGGTCTTCCAGGGCGAAAACGTCGGCGACGCGCGGCTCTGGGGTATCGAAGCAGAAGCCATCCACCGGCAGGGATCGGTTGAGCTGCGTGGCACCCTGCTCTACACCTACGGGAAGCAAACGCTGGCCGACGGCACGGTGGAACCGATGGCGAAGATCCCACCGCTCTCCGGCTTTGCCGAGGCCCGGTGGTGGGGATCGAAGCGCGCCTGGTGGATCGCGTACCGTCTTGGCTGGGCCACGTTCCAGGACCGTCTCGCCGCACGCGACCTCGAGGACTCCCGCATCCCGCCGGGCGGCACCCCCGGCTTCACGACCCACTCCCTTGTGGCAAGCGCCACGTTCGCCCGGGACTTTTCGGTGAGCCTCGGCCTCGAGAACCTCACCGACGCGCTGTACCGCACGCACGCCAGCGGCGTGGACTCCCCGGGACGGCATGTGTGGG
>JAOUDR010000455.1 GCA_029859185.1 Gemmatimonadota bacterium | reverse complement strand
GGCCGACGGATCGGCGCCGTTCGTGATCGGCAAGAGCGCTTCCCGGGACGGCGCAAAGGCGGACTCCGTGGCCTGCGTGCTGGCGCAGCTCAATTCGTCGGGACAGCTCCAGGCCGTGTCGGCGTCCAGCCTCCAGGCCTACGTCACGGGCGTGCTGGCCGCGCAGGGACAGGCCGTGCAGGTGATCAGCGGCGCAAGCACCGTGAACATCGGGGGAGCCACGTTCTACGTGGGCTATGGCGCCAGCGCCGGCGCGATGCTGAACGGCGGCATCAACCGCAGCGTCGTCTCGGTGCCAGGCGCCCGCGAGTGCAAGCCGCAGGCGCCGCAGACCGGCTGGTGGTGGAATCCTTCCCAGGGCGGCCGCGGCTTCTCCATCGAGGCGGCCGGCAGCAAGCTCTTCATGGCGGCCTACCTCTACGACATCTCGGGGCGATCGACCTGGCACGTGGCCACCGGTCCCACCTCGCTCGACGGATCCGTCTTCAACGGCCAGCTCCTGAGCTTCGCCAACGGCGTGACGCTCGCCGGCCCCTATCGGCCCAACGCGCGGCTGGCGGACGCGGGACCGGTCACGCTCACGTTCGACGACGCGCAGCACGGCACGCTCGTGTGGCCCGGCGGGACGGTGGCGATCCAGCGCTACGGCTTCGGCGCCAACGGCGCGGACACGCCTGCGCTCGCCAACCAGCCCGAAAGCGGCTGGTGGTGGGGAGGCGCCGCGGACAATGGGCGGGGGTTCTTCATCGAGTGGCAGGGCGACCGCGCATTCCTCGCCGGCTACATGTACGACGCCGACGGCAACGCGACGTGGTACGTATCGGACGCGCCGGTCATGGACGCACGCTCCTTCAGCGGCACATGGCTCCAGTTCGCGAACGGGCAGACGCTCACGGGCACGTATCGCGCCCCGACGCCCGTGAACGGCACCGTGGCGCCCGTGACCATCCAGTTCCAGGGCGCCGATACGGCCCTCCTTACCCTGCCATCCGGCACGCTTCCCATCGCGCGGTTCCGCTTCTAGTCTAAGCATCGACCGTGCCCGCTCGAGCGGAGCCCGCCAAGTCGAGGTGGGTTGATCGGGGTCAGGGCGCTCGTCGCCACCTCCGGTAATGTGAATGCGTGGTCGCGCCGGCGGAAATGTCTTCCGTTGGTGCGGCGTGTCGCAACAAACGGAAGGCACCATGATCCGGAGCTGCTCTTCATCCGGAATGGATCCGCGGCGGTCGCCGAAGCCATGGGTCCTGTGCCTGCGCAGCGCCCGGCGCGCGGCATCGGCCGCGTGGACCGTGCTGGCCGCACTCCTGATATCGCTCCCTCCCGCGCCGGCGCTCGCGCAGGTCGTCCTCATCCGTTTCAACCTGACGGTTACGCCCGTTCCCCAGGGCGGTCGCGTGACCTCCAGTCCCGGGACGATCAACTGCGGGGGCGCCATTTCGCCCGGCACCGTGTGCACCAACTCGTTCACGTCGAATACAAGCGTTACCCTCACGGCAACCGCGGACGCCCAGCACGCGTTCCTCGGGTGGACGATCGGCGCCGGCGCGGCCACCACCAACCCGGTGACGGTCATGGTTGTCGGACCCTTGGGCGTCTCCGCGGCGTTCGCCTCGGTTCCCGGGCCTCCCACGATCGGCGCGGCGGTCCCGGGCAACGGACAGGCGTCGATCGCCTTCACGCCACCGGCGTCCAACGGCGGCGCGTCCATCACGAGTTACCGGGCAACCTGCAATCCCGGGGGCATCTTCGCGACGCGTTCAGTCTCGCCGATCTTGGTCGTCGGCCTCGCGAACGGCACGAGCTACTCGTGCTCGGTCACCGCGACCAATGTGGCAGGCACCAGTCCCGCATCGGGAACGGTGAGCGTGACGCCGAGAACGGTCCCGGGAGCGCCGACGATCGGCGCGGCGGTGCCGGGCAACGGACAGGCGTCGATCGCCTTCACGCCACCGGCGTCCAACGGCGGCGCGTCCATCACGAGCTACCGGGCGACCTGCAGCCCGGGCGGCGCCGTCGCCTCGGGCGTGGCCTCGCCGATCGTGGTCAGCGGACTCGCGAACGGCACGAGCTATTCGTGTTCGGTCACGGCATCCAATGCCGCGGGCACGGGCCCGGCATCGGGAACGACGAGCGTGACACCCAGGACGGTCCCGGGAGCTCCGACGATCGGCACGTCGGTGCCGGGCAACGGGCAGGCGACCGTCTCCTTCGCGCCACCGGCGTCCAACGGCGGATCGCCCATCACGAGCTACCGCGCCACGTGCAACCCCGGGGGCATTGCCGTCTCGGAAGCGGCTTCGCCCATCATCGTCGCCGGCCTCGCCAACGGCACGGCCTACGCCTGTTCCGTCACCGCGACGAACGCCGCCGGAACGGGTCCGGCGTCGGGCACGGCAAGCGTGACGCCGAGGACGGTCCCGGGAGCGCCCGCCATCGGCGTCGCGATCCCGGGCAATGGACAGGCGTCGATATCCTTCAGCCCGCCGGCGTCCAACGGCGGATCGCCCATCACGGCGTATCAGGTCACCTGCAACCCCGGGGGCATCGCGGTCTCGGGCACCGCTTCGCCCATCACCGTGGCCGGCCTCGCCAACGGAACGAGCTACTCGTGCTTCGTTACCGCGACCAACGCAGCCGGCATGAGCTTTCCGTCGGGGACGGTCAGGGTGTCTCCCGGCGAGGCGCCGAGTGCGGTCTTCCCGATGACCGTCACGTCGGCGATCAACGCTACGACTGCCACCGTTTCCGTCCACATCTGGTTCCGCCCGGAGGACATAGGGACGACGGGAAGCGTCTACGTCTTCGCGATCGCCCCATCGAACCTCGTCCTTCCCGCCAGCAGTGGCGCCGCCTTCACTCTGGGCAAGGCAAACGCCATGCCGGGTGAAAAGGACGCCTCGCTCGCCTGCGTCCTGGCCCAGCTCAATGCGACCGACCAGCTCAGGGCGGCCTCCATCCCGGGACTGCAGGCCTACATCACGGGCGTCCTCACGGCCCAGGGGCAGGCGGTGACGATCCTGAACAACGTGCCGGTCGCGAACATCGCCGGCACCACGTTCTACGTGGGATACGGACCGACCCCCACGCAGATGATCGTGAACGGCACCAACCGCAGCGTCGTCACCATCGTCGGATCGCACGTGTGCAAGCCGCAGGCACCGCAGACCGGCTGGTGGTGGAACCCCGGCGAGGGCGGCCGGGGGTACTCCATCGAGACGCAGGGCAACAATCTCTTCATGGCCGCC
>JAOUDR010000454.1 GCA_029859185.1 Gemmatimonadota bacterium | reverse complement strand
TCGTGCCCCAGTTCTCGCTCCACCAGATGGAGTTCTGCAGGAGGGCGAGGCTGTAGCTGGCGAACGCCGTGACCCCCACGAACCGGAACACGCTCAGGTAGTGCGCCCCGGGCTCGAGCGCGCGACTCGCGACGTACGCCGCGACAAAGCTCACGAGCAGCGCGTAGGCGAACCACAGCGTCAGGCTCTTCCCCATGGTGATCGGACCGCTGGGCAGCACGGTCAGGAAGACGACCGGTCCCTGGTTCAGCTTCTCGGCGTATGCCGGGTCCTTCATTTCCGCCATGCTCCCGGCCCGGGGGATCGAGTAGTCGCCGGGTGGGATCTTCAGCGGGCCGATCGCCTTCCGGGCAGCCTCCTCGTCAGGCACGCGGCGGATGTCGTTGGCATGATACCCGAGCATCATGTGGATCAGGGAACTGATGATGAACACGAGAACGGCCGACAACACGATGGGCATCCAGAGCGATGCGAGCGTGACCATGCACACCTCCGATAGCTGGGGTTTCCTGGCGCCGCCGCTGGGAGCGACCGCCAAGGCAATAGTCTGACGCTTCGAGCCGAGCTGCGCCAGCCTTGCGTGTGGCAGGGGCGGCTCGGGATGTCCCCGAGCCGCCCCTGGCCGCTGCGAATCGGCCGCGAGGGCCGAGGGATCTCAGCGGGCGGCTGCCGCCATCCCCGCGACCCGCGTGATGGGCGTCAGGTTCGCGTGCCCGTTGGCCTTGAGATAGGCCTTGGGGTCGTGCTCGATGGCCCCCTTCGGCAGCCACTCCCAGAGCGGTCCCAGGTCCTGCTGCATGCGCTGCAGGAAGAATCTGGGGACGGTGGTGTGCTCGCCCTCGAAGTAGCCGCGGAACATCCGGTCTTCGACGAGTCGGCGGCGCATGTCGCTGTAGTAGCGGATGCGCCCGAATCCCTCAGACGAGATGGCGCGCACCACGTTCATCCAGCGCGGAATCCGCGCCTTGATGGCCTGGAACCGCCGGGCGATGGACGGCCACGAGAAGCTGTGGCGCGTGAGATCGATGACGTGGTCGTAGAACGCGGGCCACTCGTAGTTGGCCGGCTTCACGTTCATCGCCTGGTTGTTGTTCAGGAAATGGAACGGGAACCCCAGCACCCGGTCGTTGCGCTGGTACTCCAGATTGAGCGGCGCCGCGCGGCCGAACGCGGAGAGGAGGGAGTAGCCGGGAAACGCCGATGGCGAGCGGTCGATGAACTGCTTGGTCAGCTCGAACGGCTCGCGCCCACTGTCGCCGTCCAGGCCCAGGACGAAGTTGGCCTGGATATACGGGATGTACTGCTGGATCATGTTGATGTGCTCGGAGACCTTCTCGACCTTCTCGATCCCCTGCTGCTTCCCGGTGCGCGACTTGTTCCCGAGGTCGTACCAGGACTCGACGCCAGGGAGAATGGCCTTGAACCCGTTGCGTTGCATCCGCTGGAGATGCGCCTCGGACAGCAGTGACAGACTGCTCTCGGCGATGAAGTCGACGCTGTTGGGCGGCACCGCATCCTCGATGGCGTCCATCACGTCGTCGAACTTGACCCCGAAGTTCGGGTCATGCCACGCCACGCGCGGTCGGCGGAACTTGGTTCGGAGGAACCGCAGATCCTCCTTCATCTCCTCGAAATCGAGTGGCTGGTACGGGACCGACGAGTCGATGCAGAAGCTGCACGTGTACGGGCAGCCGATGCTGCTGAGCATCGGCACGATCTTGATGATCGGCGCCTTCTTCAGCGTGGGCTCGATGAACTTCCAGCGCTCACGCACGCCCGGGAGCGAGGTGGGCTGGGTGGCCGCCTGGAGATGAATGCCTCCCTTGGGCTGCGGCTGGACGTCGGCCAGCAGATTGCGCACCAACTCGCGGTCGGTGAAGCCGAGGACATAGTCGAAATACTGGCAGGCGTCCTCCGGATAGCACCGGGCGTGGGGTCCCCCCAAGACGGTCACGGCCCCCTGGGCACGGAACATCGCACTCAGCGCATACGACATCTGGGCTGCTTGCGTGAACGCGCCGATGAACACGACGTCGGGCTTGTGCGGGAGATCCAGCGGTACCTTCTCGAACCCCGTGTAGCAGATCAGCGATACCTCGTGGCCTGCTTCCTCGCACCACACGGCGAGGGCCTGGGGCATGACACTCGCGAAGTTGGCGTGCATGACACGCGCCCACAGCGAGCGTGTCGGACCTTTGGTGACGAGATCAATGATGGCGATACGCAGCGGTCGCAGGAAGTCTCCGCAAGAGGGGATTCAACCAACATTCCCTGTTTGCACCGCTTGTGCAAGGGTCGCGCCCGACTTGCTACAGCTCGCGGATGGCTTCGACCGGGTTCAGGCGCGCCGCCCGACTCGCGGGATACCAGCCGAAAAGCACCCCCACCACGGCCGCGAACCCGATTGCTAAGACCGTGCCAGGAAACGAGATACCGATGACGAAGTGCTTCCCGAAGCTCTGCGCGATGGCCTCGGTCACCTTGACGAGCCCGGCGCCCCCGGCAATGCCCAACAGGGCCCCAAGCAGTGCCAGCACGACCGACTCGGACAGGAACAGCCGGCGGATGTCGCGGTCGTCGGCGCCGAGGGCCATGCGGATGCCGATCTCGCGCACCCGCTCGCGCACCGCGATCAGCAGCACGCTGAACAGGCCGATGCCACCCACCACGAGCGTGATGGCCGCGATGGTGAACAGCACGATGTTCCAGCCCTGGAGGATCCCGTCGGCCATGGCGAGGTCCTCCGCGAGGTCCGCCGCCTCGTTCTCGACCTCGAGGTCGTCCGCGCCGCGGTGGCGGTCGCGCAGGAAGGCGCGGGTGCCTGCGAGCGACGAGGCAAAGTCCACGTCGTCGGCGACCTTGACGAGGACGTTGTGCACCCGACGGGCGCCGTTGACGTAGCGCGTGATGTAGGTGTACGGGATGTAGACCCGCCGCGCGAGAAACGAGAAGTCCGCCGGAACCAGCTCGAGTTCGAACGGGGCGAGCACGCCGACGACCGTGAAGGCGAGTCCCTCGATGCGGAGGGTCCGCCCGATCGGATCGGCGGCCCCGAAGAACGGCTCGACCAGCTCCTCGCCGAGCACGACTACCCGGGCCGCTTGCCGGATGTCGAGGGGGGCGAGCTCGCGCCCGCGCGTAATGCGGTAGCGCCGGAACGTGAGGTACCCGGCATCGACTCCCTCCACCGGCACGACCCGCTGGTCGGCGGCGGTGGTGACCAGGAGCTGCCGCGAGAAGTTGTGTC
>JAOUDR010000453.1 GCA_029859185.1 Gemmatimonadota bacterium | reverse complement strand
GGCCCGCCCTGGACCTTGTGCCAGTGGATCTTGCGCAGCGAGGTCTTGCAGTGCGGGCAGCTCGGCGGCAGCTCGCTTTCCTCGAGACGGATCTTCTCCCCCATCGTCTCCCCCTTGCAGTTGGCCCCCAGCGCGACGGTGCGCTGTGCGTTGGCAGAATAGCGGGAGGAGCGACCTGGTACCAGCGCCACGATGGCGCTGTGCCATAAACCGTTGTCGGAAAATGTTTTACGACATCGCCGCTCTGACCGACATGTCAATATGGCACCATTTCATGGTACAGGCCTTGCTCCCCCGGAGTGCGACCAAGCAGCACTCGTACGCATCGTCAAACTGTTGAGGACATCATGGCGCAAAAGGTGATTGGCATCGATCTCGGGACGACGAACTCCGTGGTGGCAGTCATGGAGGGCGGCGACCCCGTCGTCATCCCGAATTCCGAGGGCGGGCGCACCACGCCGTCCGTCGTGGCGTTCACGAAGGACGGCGAGCGGCTCGTAGGCCAGGTCGCCAAGCGGCAGGCCGTCACGAACCCGAAGAACACGGTGTTCTCGATCAAGCGATTCATGGGTCGCCGTCTGAACGAGATCACCGAAGAGAAGAAGCGCGTGCCGTACGGCGTGCTCACCGGCAAGAACGACCTCGCCGTCGTCGATATCGCGGGCAAGCAGTACACGCCGCCCGAGATTTCCGCGATGATCCTCCAGAAGATGCGGCAGACCGCCGAGGACTACCTCGGCCACAAGGTCGAGAAAGCCGTCGTGACGGTCCCGGCCTACTTCAACGACGCGCAGCGGCAGGCGACCAAGGACGCCGGGAAGATCGCGGGGCTCGACGTCTTGCGCATCATCAACGAGCCGACCGCCGCGGCCCTCGCGTACGGGCTGGACAAGAAGAAAGAAGAGAAGATCGCGGTCTTCGACCTGGGCGGCGGCACGTACGACATCTCCGTGCTGGAGCTTGCCGAGGGCGTCTTCGAGGTGAAGTCCACCAACGGCGACACCCACCTTGGCGGCGATGACTTCGACGACCGCGTGATCCACTGGTTGGTGGACGAGTTCAAGAAGGACCAGGGCATCGACCTGTCGAAGGACGCGATGGCGCTCCAGCGACTCAAGGAAGGCGCCGAGAAGGCCAAGATGGAGCTGTCCACCACGACCCAGACCGAGATCAACCTGCCGTTCATCACGGCGGACCAGTCAGGCCCCAAGCACCTCAACATGAGCCTTACCCGGGCCAAGTTCGAGCAGCTCGTGGATGACCTGATCCAGCGCACGATGCCGCCCATGAAGCAGGCGCTGAAGGATGCGGGGATCGAGCCGTCGCAGATCGACGAGGTCATCCTCGTTGGCGGTTCGACGCGGATTCCCAAGGTCCAGGAGATCGTGAAGGGCTTCTTCGGGCGCGACCCACATAAGGGGGTGAACCCGGACGAGGTCGTCGCGATCGGCGCGGCCATCCAGGGCGGCGTGCTGGCCGGCGAGGTGAAGGATGTGCTGCTGCTCGACGTGACGCCGCTGTCACTCGGTATCGAGACGCTGGGTGGCGTCACCACGAACCTCATCCCGCGGAACACGACGATCCCGACCAAGAAGTCGGAGATCTTCTCGACGGCCGAAGACAGTCAGACGACGGTCGAGATCCATGTACTGCAGGGCGAGCGTAAGCTGGCGCGGGACAACAGGACGCTCGGCCGGTTCCAGCTGACCGGGATCCCGCCGGCACCCCGCGGCATGCCGAAAGTCGAGGTCACGTTCGACATCGACGCCAACGGCATCCTGCACGTGTCCGCCAAAGACCAGGCCACGGCCAAGGAACAGAAGATCCGGATCGAGGGCTCGAGCGGGCTGTCCGAGTCCGAGGTCGACCGGATGGTCAAGGAGGCGGAACAGCACGCGACCGAGGACCAGGAGCGGCGCGACGAGATCGACCGCCGCAATCGGCTCGACGGCATGGTCTACCAGGTCGAGAAGGACTCCAAGGAGTGGGTGGAGCGCCTCGACACGACCAACAAGGAGCGGCTGGACAAGGCAGTCGCCGACGCCAAGGAAGCGCTCCGCACCGGCGCGCCCGACGGCATCCGCACGGCGCTGGACGAGTTGACCCAAGCGTTCTCGGCGGCGGGTGCATCGCTCTACGATCAGGCACAGGCGTCGTCGTCGGAGAGCGCAGGCGCCGAGCAGCAGGATCGGCCCGTGGACGAGACGAAGCCAGACGACGTGGTCGACGCCGATTACGAGGTCGTCGACGACAAACCGTAGGGGCGACCCGTCGGGTCGCCCCACCCGCGCCGTGGGTCGGGTCGCCCCACCCGCGCCGTGGGTCGGGTCGCCCCACCCGCGCCGTGGTGGGATCGCGGCGAGGTTTCGTCGGATCGGAACCACCGGGGCGGCCCGCCCCACGTTCAGGACGGCCGTGTCATTGCCGATCGGGCCCGTCCCGGTGGAACGCAGGAACCCGCTGAGGCGGGGGGGTTATCATTGACGGACGTTCACTAGCACCCCACTGCAAGAGGAACCATGTCTTCGCGCTCGAGAGATTGGCTGAAGTTCGGCGGCCTGTTGGGCTTGGCCCTCGTCGCCGCCGCCGTGTTCATAGGTGTCCTCGGCTCGCCCACGCGGGCGGCCGAGCCGGCCCCGTTCGCCATGGCCGAGCCCGTCGCGGCTTCGGCGGCAGACGCCATTCCCGCGGCCCAGCAGTCCACCGTCCCGGCCGCTGCGGCACCGCTCGCGGCTCTTGGCGACGCGTTTGCGGCCGTGGCCGACCAGATCATTCCGGTCGTGGTCTTTATTCAGTCGGAGTCGTATTCGACCGACAGCCCTCACTCGGGCATGCAGATCCCGCCGGGCATGGAGGAGTTCTTCTTCCCGCGCGGTCAGCCGCGCACGCCGCAGCGTCGGCGGGGCACCGGGTCGGGATTCATCATCTCGGCTGACGGGTACATCATGACCAACAACCACGTCGTCGAGGGTGCCGACAAGGTCACGGTCCGGCTGCGCGACAAGCGCCAGTTCGAGGCGAAGGTGGTGGGACGGGATCCGCAGACGGACGTGGCGGTGATCAAGATCGACGCTGCCAATCTGCCGAGCGCCAACCTCGGGAATTCCGACGACCTTCGCATCGGTGAGTGGGTCCTCGCGATCGGAAACCCGCTTGGCGAGGCGTTCTCCTTCACCGTGACCGCTGGCATCGTGAGCGCGAAGGGGCGCATGCTGGGAGGCCTGCCCAATCGGACGACCTACAGCATCATGGATT
>JAOUDR010000452.1 GCA_029859185.1 Gemmatimonadota bacterium | reverse complement strand
GCCCCGAGACCGGCTTCTCGTTCGAAGAAGAAGCGGCACCCACGCCGGTCATCGTGCTGCGTAACGATTCGAGCCGGACGGCGGAGGGCTTTCGCGTGGCCGAGTTGGACGTGCTGATGCCGCTCACGACGGGCGAGGCGGCGGCGCGGGCCACACTGCAGCACGTCATCGACAGCGTGTCCACGGCGGATACGCTCGCGGCCGCCGTGCGGGTGACGGGCTTCGTTCTGGGCGCGGTGGATTCCGCGACCGCCTCTGCGGACGTCCTCCCAGCCATCCGCGCCACCTGGGGGCCGATCGATTCGGCGGGGTTCATTGGCGCGCAGCGGCGCTCACGCTACCGCACCAACTTCGTGATTCTGCGTCCCTTCGACACTCCCGCGCCCGAGGGACGGGACCGATGAGTGCCGACAAGGGGATCACGCCCCGCGCAACGGACTTCAGCGCCTGGTACAACGATGTGATCATGCGGGCCGAGCTGGCGGACTACTCGCCCGTTCGCGGATGCATGGTCATCCGTCCACGGGGCTACGGGATCTGGGAACTGATGCAGCGTGCGCTGGACGACATGTTCAAGGCAACCGGGCACCAGAACGCCTATTTCCCGCTGTTTATCCCCGAGAGTTTTCTCCGCCGGGAGGCGGAACATGTGGAGGGGTTTGCCCCGGAGACCGCCGTCGTGACGCGCGCGGGGGGGAAGGAACTCGAGGAGCCCCTCGTGGTGCGGCCGACCTCGGAGACCATCATCTACAGCATGCTCGGGAAGTGGGTGCAGAGCTACCGTGACCTGCCCGTGCTGCTCAACCAGTGGGCGAACGTGGTTCGGTGGGAGCTGCGTACACGGCTCTTCCTGCGCACGACGGAGTTCCTGTGGCAGGAAGGGCACACGGCGCACGCCACCTCGGCGGAGGCGGAGGAAGAAACGCTCAAGATCCTCGCCGTCTACCGGGACTTCATGGAGAACTGGATGGCCCTCCCGGTGCTCACGGGGGTCAAGACGGATGCGGAGCGGTTTGCCGGGGCGGTGCGGACCTACGCCTGTGAAGGCCTGATGCAGGACAACAAGGCGTTGCAGGCGGGAACGTCACACTTTCTCGGCCAGAACTTCGCCCGCGCGTTCGACGTGCAGTTCCAGACCATGGATGGCACGATGGACTACGTCTGGAGCACGTCGTGGGGGGTATCCACCCGCCTGGTCGGCGCGCTGATCATGGCCCATGGCGACGACGTCGGGTTGGTCTGTCCGCCACGGCTCGCCCCGTTGCAGGTCATCATCGTTCCGATCTGGCGGAGTGACGAGGAACGCGCAGCCACGTTCGAGGTCGCGGAGCGCCTGAAAGCTGAGCTCACCGCGAGTGGGGTCCGCGTGGATGTGGATCGCCGCGACGGCATGAAGCCCGGCGCCAAGTACTACGAGTGGGAAGGCCGAGGGGTCCCCCTGCGCCTCGAGATCGGACCGCGGGACGTCGCGCAGGGACAGGCCATGTCGGCGCGGCGCATTGGGGGGAAGCAACCGGTGTCGCTCGCCGACGCCACGACCGTGATCCCCGATCTGCTCGACGGGATTCAGACCGAGTTGCTCGCGCGGGCACGCGCCCGCCGGGACGAGCACTCCGTGCGCGGCACGACCAAAGAGCAGCTGATCGAGCTGATGGAGGGGCAGGGTGGGTTCGCCTACGGCGGATTCTGCGGGGACGGGGCGTGCGAGCAGGTGATCAAGGAGCGGACGAAGGCGACCGTGCGGGTGCTGCCCGATCCGGAGTTTCGCAGCGCCGAGGCTCCGGTACGGTGTGTGTGGTGTGATCGCCCATCGGTGACGGAGGCGGTCTGGGCTCGGGCCTACTGATGACCGATGCCCAACTGGCGGCCATCGCGGCCGCGGTCGGGACGCCGGTCTACGTGTACGACGCCGGGATGATCCGGGAGCGGTTTGCGGCGCTCACGGACGCCTTGAGCCGTCGCCTTACGGCGCACGTGCACTACGCCGTCAAGGCCAACAGCAACCTGGCGGTCCTGGCCCTGATGCGCGAACTCGGTGCCGGAGCCGACATCGTCTCGGCCGGCGAGCTTGCCCGCGCTCGGGCGGTGGGGTTCCCGCCCAACGCGGTCGTGTTCAGCGGGGTGGGCAAGACGGACAGCGAGCTCGCTGAGGCACTCGCCGCGGGGCTCCGGATGATCAATCTCGAGTCCGAGGGGGAAGCGGAGCGCGTGATCGCCCTGGCGGCACAGCAGGGTGTCGTGGCGCGCGTCGGGATCCGCGTGAACCCAGAAGTGACGACCGAGACCCATCCGTACACGCAGACGGGAGCCAAGGGGATGAAGTTCGGTGTGCCGCTCGACCGGGTGCCCGATCTCGCCCGTCGATTGGCGGACGATTCGCATACCACCCTCGTCTGCGTTGGGATGCACATCGGATCGCAGATCACCGCTGGCGCACCGTATCGGGCCGGGGCGGACCGGCTGGCCAGCCTCGTCGCGGCCCTCCGCGCGGCCGGGTTGATGACCTTGGAGAGCGTCGATGTCGGTGGTGGGCTTGGCATTGCCTACCAAGAGGGCGCGGCTGCCCTGGACCCGGACGTCTTCGCCGAGGCAATCGCGCCGCTCCATGACGCCACGGGATTGCCGGTGCTCGTGGAGCCCGGTCGCTACCTCGTGGGACCCGCGGGAGTCCTGCTCACGCGGGTCGTCTACCGCAAACACACCGGGGGGCGGGAGTTCGTGATTGCCGATGCCGGGATGAACGACCTGCTCCGACCGAGCCTGTACCAGGCGGAGCACCCGATTCGGGTGGTCGGCGCGGTTCCGGGCGCCACGCCGGAAGACGTGGACGTGGTGGGTCCGATCTGCGAGACGGGGGACTTCTTGGGATTGCGGCGCCGGCTCGCGGGTGCCGCCCCGGGCGCGCTGCTCGCTGTCGAGGCCGCGGGCGCGTACGGGTTCTCCATGAGCTCGCAGTACAACTCCCGACCCCGGCCGGCGGAGGTGCTGGTGGACGGCGACCGGTGGGGCATCGTGCGGGAACGTGAGCGGGTCGCGGATCTCATCCGGGGTGAGACGCCGACCCCGCGGTGGGTTCACGGGGAAGAAGCGGCATGATCGATCTGAGCCACGGCATTCTCATCCTGGACTACGGATCCCAATACACCCAGCTCATCGCCCGCCGGATTCGTGAGGCGCGCGTCTATTGCGAGATCCACCCACCGACGGTCACTGCGGATTGGGTACGGGAGCGGCAACCCAGGGGCCTGATCCTCTCCGGT
>JAOUDR010000451.1 GCA_029859185.1 Gemmatimonadota bacterium | reverse complement strand
CGCCCGTATCGCCGCCGAGAGGTCGACCGGCGCCTCGGAGCGATTCGTCACGTCGATCCCACCGGTTCCGGTCATCGCGAGACGCACCGGTGACACCTGAGCTTCGAAATCGACCGTGACGCCGCGCGTCGGTGAGGCAACGAGCACCGCTTCGTACACCCCGGAGACGAGGTCTTCCGCCCGGACCAGGAGCGCCCCGGTGGCGGGAAGCTGCCCGCCGATTTCGGCGGTCGCCTCATCGCGCTGCGGCCGGCCGGTGGGCTCGAACAGGTACAAGCTGACCACCTGCTCCTCGTCGGTGACGCTCGCCCGTACGGAGAGCCCGCCGGCACCTGCTGGAACGTCGAGGAAGAACCGGGCGCTGCGCCCCTTGGGGACGTACTCCCTGGTCCGGAGGGGGCGATCGAGCGCATGCGGTACGACGATCGACGACGTGAGGCCAAACGCGGCGCCAGCCAGCGTGTCGGTCGCCGGGCGCGCCCACGCGGTCCCCACGTAGAGCCCCGGTGTCTGGAGCGTGCGCGCGTCATACACGACCGGCACGGTGATCGGCACGCCCGCAAACTCCACCGCCGGAGGGACCCGGAGCCATGCGGCGTCCGACCCGAGCAGCAGGCGCGCGAACGGTTGTCCCGCCTCCGACGCGACCGTGAAGCGTTGCAGGGTGTCCCCCGGCAGCAGGCCGCTGCGGCGGTAGGCCGCGCTGAGCCCCGCATTCCCGCCGTCCGCCGCGGAGCGCACCGTGAACCGACCCGCCCGGTGCCCCCCCCGTAGCCAGCGCCACGCGGCGCGGACGTCCGGGACGCCGGCACCCGCATCCACCGTGGTCGCCCCGGCGATCGGCGTTGCGGTGCTCCGCAGTGCCATCGCGATCGCCGCGGCATCGCCGGGAACCTCTTCCGCTCGTAGGGCCGACTGCAGCAAGGCGGCGATCCCCGCCAGTTGCGGGGCGGCCATGCTGGTCCCGCCAGAGACCTCTTCGCCCGTCTGCCACTGGGGCACGTTGGAAAACGCCACGCCGGGTACGCAGACGTCTGGCTTCTGGAAGACCCCGCCGCGAGCACTCCACCAGCCGAGGACATCGTCCGCGGCGGCTCCGGTTGCGGTTGGGGCCTGCGCGAACACGCCCGGGAAGAGGGCGCACGCGGACAGGGCAAACGCCGCGGATCCCGGGAAGCCGATGGTCGACACGCCGGGTCCGTCGTTCCCGGCGCTGATGACGAACACGACCTCAGGATGAGCGAGGGCAAACGCATCGATGATGGAGTCGATGACCGGGAGCGCCTGGCCATCCTCGTTGCCGATCCCAAAGCTCAGGTTCAGGACCAGCGGGAGTCGCCGTCGCGCCGCGAAGGCCGCGGCGTACTCCATGGCGCGGACCATGGATCCCGTGACCGAAACGCCGCCCCGCGCGTCGTTGGCGATCTTCAAGCCCAGGAGCTGGGCGCCCGGGGCAAGCCCGTCGAACCCGCCAATCCCGAACAGGTCATGACCGGCCGCGATGCCCGCCACGTGCGTCCCGTGTCCCGACGTATCGAAGAAGAGATCGAGCCGGGGCCGACCGTCGCTCTCCGAGAAATTGGCCGCGATCGTGAGGGGACCGTAGGAGAACGTGTCGCCCGCGTGGGCGAAGTCGCGGACGGGGTCCTCGCCCGCGAGCGATCCGTCCCCGTCCGTGTCGGCGACGAGAAACCACCCGTCACTCGCCCGCGCGACCACCAGCGGGAGCGCGTCGTCGCGGTCCCCGTCTCCGTTGACGTCCGCGGCGGGCATCGACCCCAGGGTCCGCTCGACCAGCACGCCGCCATAGATGGGGCCAACGGCGAGTGCCCGGACGCGGCCCATCCCCGTCAACGACTCCCCCGCAATGGTCGTGAGGTCACGGCCGGCCTCGAGCGGGGTGAGCGCGAGCCGCCCTTCGCGCGAGAAGTCCCGCAGATCGAGGAGCTTGGGGAGGCCGGTCGTCGTGGTCCGCAGGCCGGGGACACCGGCATCGATGCCGCTGTCGAGAATCGCGATCACGACCCCGCGCCCGTCGTATTGGGGATGCTCGACCAGGAATTGCTCGGCCCCGACGCTGCGGCGTGGGAGCAGGCCGAGCAGCTGAGCGGCCTGGGGTGGCAGCAGCGGCTTGGGCGGCTCGGCCTCCGCCACTTGGACGTGATCGGCTGGCGCCGACCCCGAGTCGCGTTCCGGCGGCAGCTGGGCGGGGGCACGGGGGGCGCACCCGGCCCCGCCGAGGGCCACCGCCAGTCCCCCAACCACGTGCAGCAGTCCTCGGGACATCCTCACGAGCGCTGCTCCGGCAGCACGAATGCGCCGAGGTGCGGGCCATCGTAGTTGCTCACGACGCGGCAGATGAAGGCCAGCATCGCGCGCGTGTCCTCCGGGGCAACGAGGGCATCCACGTATCCCCGCGCCGCGGCGTATTTCGCGTCGAGTTGGTGCTCGTAATCCGCGCGCATCTGCTCGACCTGATCGGCGACCGCCGCATCACCGACCCGACTCCCGTACACAGCTTGAACGGCGGATTCCCCTTCCATGACCCCCATGCGACCGGTTGGCCAGGAGAGGATGAAGTCCGGGTCGAAGCCCTGCCCGGCCATCGCGTAGTAGCCGGCACCGGACGCATGGTTCACCGTCAGCACGATCTTGGGGACCACGGCAGTCGCCATGGCTTCGACGAACTGGGCGCCGGCGCGGATGATGCCGGAATGCTCGGCTTCCGGACCGACCATGAAGCCGCTCACATCCTGCACGAAGAGGATGGGGATCCGTTCCCGGCTGGCCGTCTCGATGAAGTAAGCGACCTTCTCGGCGCTCTCCGTGTAGACGATCCCGCCGAACCGCGGGCGCTCTCCCGCCCGTCCCTTGATGATGCCACGCTGATTCGCGATCACCGCCACTGGCCATCCTTCGATCGCGCCGTGGCCGCACAGCATCTCGGCGCCGATCTCCGGTTGAAACTCGTCGAACTGCCCACCATCGAGCAGACAGTCGAGGACCGCGCGCATGTCATACGCCATGCGGTGGTCGTGTGGCAGGATCGCGTACAGCGACTCCGGCGGTGTCCCGGCCGAACGCCCGGGATCCTGGCGTCGCGGGAGCAGCTCGCGGGTCGGACGCGGCAGGCGGGTGACGTACTCGCGAATCCGATCCAGGCATTCCGCGTCGTCGGCCGCGCGATAATGGGCAACGGCGCTCACCGCCGTATGCGTCACGGCCCCGCCGAGGAACTCGCCGTCGACGATCTGGCCGGTG